>JBMOMI010000201.1:0-6252 GCA_049325235.1 Actinomycetota bacterium
CCCGGTGACCGCGTGCTCGTCGTGGCCGCCCGCGACGTCCGGGACGTGACCGAGCAACGGCTGCGTGAGGTGGCCCGCGGGGGTCGGCTCGCCCGCTGGCTGGACGACGACGCGACCGCCTGACCCGATCGTGTGACATGTGTGACTGTTGTTCACCTCGAGACACCCGAGGTGTAGGGTCCGCGCTGGCTGTGTCAGGTCCCAGTGGGCGGCGGTGTCCAAGGTGCCGTACTCGCAGCTGCGGCCCGGGGACCTGATCTTCTACGCGACCGACACCTCGGACCCGAGCACGATCTGGCACGTGGCGATCTACGCCGGCGACGGGATGATGATCGAGGCGGCGCGCGCCGGCGTGCCGGTCCGCAAGGCGCCGGTCCGCTGGTCGAACGCGATGCCCTCGGCCGGCCGCCCCTGACCCCACCGCCGGGTGGGGGGTCAGTGGTGCTCGCCGCCGGCGTCCCGCAGCCGCGCGATCGACGCGCGGATCTCCGCCTCGGCCTCCTCGCGCCCGGCCCAGTGCGCTCCCTCCACGGACTTGCCCGGCTCGAGGTCCTTGTACGTCTCGAAGAAGTGCTGGATCTCCAGGCGGTAGAACTCGCCGATGTCGGGGAGGTCCTGCATGTGGTCCAGGCGCGGGTCCCCGGCCGGCAGGCAGATCACCTTGTCGTCGCCGCCGGCCTCGTCGCGCATGTGGAACATCCCGATCGCGCGGCACCGGATCAGGCAGCCGGGGAAGGTCGGCTCGTCGAGCAGCACCAGCGCGTCCAGCGGGTCGCCGTCCTCCCCGAGGGTGCCGTCGATGAACCCGTAGTCGGCCGGGTACCGCGTCGCGGTGAACAGCGTCCGGTCCAGCTTGAGGCGTCCGGTGGCGTGGTCGATCTCGTACTTGTTGCGGCTCCCCTTGGGGATCTCGATGGTGACGTCGAACTCCACGGCCGGCTCCTCGCTGGTCTGTCGGATGCGGGCAGTAGTGTCCCGTAGCGCGAGTCGGGCGTCGCGCGGGACGGGCGAGAGGGGGATCACACGTGTCTCGTCGGCTGTCTCGGCGACGCGCTCTGGTCGGCGCGCTCGCCACGGTCGGCGTGGTGGCCGGCCTCCTCGGCTACGCCGTCGCGGACGCCGTCGACGTGGTGCCCGGGGTCCTGACCGTCGAGCCCGAGCCGACCCCTCCGCCGCCGCTCCCCGCAGCCCCCGGCGCCGCCGAGCCCGCCGGCGCCGCGCCGACCGTGCTGCCGCCGGTCGGCACCCAGGCCCCGGCTCCCGACCCGGCCTCCCTCGCTGCCCTCCTGACCCCGCTGCTCGCCGACCCGGCGCTCGGACCGTCGGTCGGCGCCTCGGTCGTCGACGCCCTCACCGGGCAGCGGCTGCTGGACGTCGATGCGGCCACGCCGCGCGAGCCCGCCTCGGTGACCAAGCTGCTGACCGGCGCCGCCGCCCTGGTCCGCCTCGGCCAGGACACGACGGTCCCGACCCGCGCCGTCACCGGCGTCGCGGCCGACGAGGTCGTGCTGGTGGCCGGAGGAGACGTCCTGCTCGGCGCGGGTCCGGGGACGCCGGACGCCGTCCGCGGGCGGGCCGGCCTGGCCGACCTCGCGGCCCAGGCCGCCGTGGAGCTGCGCGCCGCGGGGCGCACGACGGTCGCCGTCCGCGTGGACGACAGCCTGTTCACCGGCGAGCGGATGGGCCCGGGGTGGTCGCAGTCCGACCTGGACCTCGGGTTCGTCGCCCCGGTCACCGCCCTCGCCGTGGACGCCGGCCGCACCCGGGACGAGCGCTACGCCCCGCGCGTGCCCGACCCGTCGCTGGCGGCGACCGCGGTGTTCGCCGACCTGCTGCGCGGGCAGGGCATCAGCGTCGTCGGGGACGTCACCCGCACCGCGGCCCCGCCGCAGCCGGACGTGCTCGGCGAGGTGCGGTCCGCACCGGTCGGCGAGGTGGTCGAGTACATGCTCCAGGCCAGCGACAACAACGTGGCCGAGGCGCTCGCCCGGCTGGTGGCCGCCGAGGTCGGCCGGCCGACGACGTTCGCCGACAGTGCCCAGGCCGTGCTCGACGAGGTGGCTCTGCTCGGGGTGGACGTGGCCGGCGCCCACCTGGCCGACGGCAGCGGCCTGTCCGACGGGTCGGTGCTCCCGGCGTCCCTGCTCACCGACCTGCTGGCGACGGCGGCCTCGGCCGACCACCCCGAGCTGAGACCGCTCCTGACCGGGCTGCCGGTGGCCGGGCTCGACGGCACCCTGCTGGAGCGCTTCGGCGGGGACGGCGCCGGCGCCGGGGTCGGCACGGTGCGGGCCAAGACGGGGTCGCTGCGCGGGGTGACCAGCCTGGCCGGCGTGGTGACCACCGCCGACGGTCGCCTGCTCGCGTTCGCCGTGCTCGCCGACGCCGTGCCGGCCACGGAGCCGTCCCGCGCGGCGGTCGACGACGTCGCCTCGGCGCTCGCGGCCTGCGGCTGCGGGTGAGCCGGCCGGCCGCGCAGCGTACGGTGGCGCGGTGAGCGCACCGGTCATCGACTCCCTCGTCGACTGGGACCTCGCCGTCCGCACCGCCGGACGGCTGACCCGGCCCGGCCCTGACGTGAGCGCCGCCGAGGCCGCCGAGGTCGTGGCCGAGCTGCGCGCCGGCGCGATCCGCTCCACCGGGCACGTCGAAGAGGTCACCGGCCTGTCCACGGTGCCGGGCGAGGGCGTGCTCGTCGTCGACCGCGCCGGCTGGGTCAGCGCGAACGTCGAGGCCTTCCGCACCCTGCTGGAGCCGGTGGTCGAGGACGCCGTCCGCCGCCGCGGCCACGCTCCGTCACCGCTGGTCGGGGCGGTGGGCAGCAAGGTGACCGGGGCGGAGATGGGTTCGGTCCTGGCGTTCCTGTCCACCCGCGTGCTGGGGCAGTACGACGTCTTCCACTCCGGCGGTGGCCGGCTGCTGCTCGTCGCGCCGAACGTCGTCCACGTCGAGCGTGAGCTGAACCTGCGCCCGGCCGACTTCCGGCTGTGGGTCTGCCTGCACGAGGAGACGCACCGGGTGCAGTTCACGGCCAGCCCGTGGCTGCGGGACCACATGATCAGCGAGGTGCGCGCCCTCGTCGGTGACCTGGTCGCCGAGCCGAGCGCCGTCCTCGACCGGCTGCTGGAGGCCGTCCGGCAGCTGCCGGACGTCGTCCGGGGCGAGACCGCGAACGGCCTGCTGGACGCGGTCCAGACCCCCGAGCAGCGGCGCGCCCTGGCCGAGCTCACCGCGGTGATGTCGCTGCTCGAGGGGCACGCGGACGTCGTCATGGACGAGGTCGGTCCGTCGGTGATCGGGACGGTGGCCGAGATCCGCCGCCGGTTCACCCGGCGGCGGCAGGGTCGCGGCGCGGTCGACCAGCTGCTCCGCCGGCTGCTCGGCCTGGACGCGAAGATGCGCCAGTACGCCGACGGCGCCCGGTTCGTGCGGCGTGCCGTGCAGGCCGTCGGGATGGGCGGCTTCAACGCCGTGTGGACGTCGCCGGCCACGCTGCCCACGCCCGAGGAGATCGCCGACCCCGACGCGTGGGTGCGGCGCGTGCACGGGTAGGGCCGGACGTGACCGGCCCCGCCCCGGCGGTCGCGCAGTGCCGGACGGCGGTGCGCCGCTGCCTGGCCGACCTGACGGCCGGGTCCCGGGTGCTCGTCGCGTGCAGCGGCGGTGCCGACTCCCTCGCGCTGGCGGCCGCGACGGCCTTCGTCGCGCCCCGGCTCGAGCTGACCGCGGCGGCGCTGGTCGTCGACCACGGGCTGTTCCCGGGCTCGGGCGCCGTGGCCCGGGCCGCGTCGTCGGCCTGCCGGGACCTCGGCCTGGACGCCGAGGTCACCCGCGTCCACGTGACGCCCCGCGGCCAGGGCGTCGAGGCCGCGGCACGGCAGGCGCGCTACGCGGCCATGTCGGCGGCCGCGGCCCGCCAGGGAGCGGTCGTGCTGCTCGGCCACACCCTCGACGACCAGGCGGAGCAGGTGCTGCTCGGCCTGGTCCGCGGCTCGGGGTCGAGGTCGCTCGCCGGGATGGCGCGGCGCCGGGGCGAGTTCCGGCGTCCACTGCTCGGGCTGCCCCGGTCGACGACCGCGGCGGCCTGCGCCGCGCTCGGCCTGACACCGTGGGAGGACCCGGCCAACGCCGACCCCGCGTTCACCCGGTCGCGGCTGCGGACGGCCGTGATGCCGGTGCTGGAGCGCGAGCTCGGCCCCGGCCTCGCCGCCGCGCTGGCGCGCACCGCCGAGCAGCTCCGCGAGGACGCCGACGCCCTGAACGCCCTGGCCGAGCCCGTGCTGGACGCCGCGCGGGCCGCCGACGGCACGCTGGACGCCGGCCCGCTCGCGGCCGCACCGGCCGCGCTGCGCACCCGGGCGCTGCGAGCCTGGCTGCTGGCCGCCGGGGCGCCGGCCGGCTCCCTGACCCGCGAGCACGTCCTGCGGGTCGCGGCCCTGGTGACCGACTGGCACGGCCAGGGCCCGGTGCACCTGCCGGGCCGTGTCGTCGTCGCCCGCCGCTGTGGCAGGCTGGCCGTGCTGTAGAGGCCCGCCGCGGGCGGGCCCGTCGACACCGAGGAGCCGTGCGGGTGGACGCCGACGACATGGGGAAGGACCTCGAGAAGGTCCTCGTCACCGCCGACCAGGTGCAGCAGCGCCTGGCCGAGATGGCCGCCGAGGTCGACCGCGACTACGCCGGGCGCGACCTGCTCCTCGTCGGGGTGCTCAAGGGCGCCGTGATGGTGATGGCGGACTTCGCCCGCGCGCTGCACCACCCGTGCGAGATGGACTGGATGGCGGTCTCGTCGTACGGCTCCGGCACGAAGTCGTCCGGCGTCGTGCGGATCCTCAAGGACCTGGACAAGGACATCACGGACCGCAACGTCCTCATCGTCGAGGACATCATCGACTCCGGGCTGACCTTGTCGTGGCTGCTGTCGAACCTCTCGTCGCGAGGTCCCGCGTCGGTCGAGGTGCTCACGCTGCTGCGCAAGCCGGGGGCCGCGAAGGTCGACGTCCCGGTTCGGTACGTCGGCTTCGACATCCCGAACGACTTCGTCGTCGGGTACGGGCTGGACTACGCCGAGAAGTACCGGAACCTGCCCTTCGTCGGCACGCTGGCCCCGCACGTGTACGCCGGCTGACGTCGGCGCCGGAACACCGGGGGCCGGCGGGCCGTTGCCCTGGTTGCACGACCGTTTTCCCGGCGCGAGTCGGTCGCCGGCGCGGTGTACCGTCGTGCGCAGGTTCCGCGAACAGGAGGGACGGGGCGGCCAGCCCCTCGACCGATGGACTTCAAGCGCATTCTGCGGGGGCCGGCGATCTGGATCGTCGTGGCTCTCATGGTGCTCCTCATCGGCAGCCAGGCGCTGTCCGGTGGCGGCTTCCAGCGCATCGACACCTCCGACGGCCTGGAGCTGCTCCGCGAGGGTCAGGTGGAGCAGGCCAAGATCGTCGACCGCGAGCAGCGGGTGGACCTCACGCTGACGTCCGACTTCGAGGACAAGGGCTCGCAGGTCCAGTTCTTCTACGTCGCGCCGCGCGGTGAGGAGGTCGTCAAGGCCGTCACCGACGCCGTGCCCGACGGCTACACCGACGAGGTCCCGCAGGAGTCCTTCCTCGGCAGCCTGCTGCTGACGATGCTGCCGATCATCATCATCCTGGGGCTGTTCTGGTTCCTGCTGTCGAACATGCAGGGCGGCGGCTCCCGGGTGATGCAGTTCGGCAAGTCGCGGGCGAAGCTCGTCAGCAAGGAGGCGCCGAAGGTCACCTTCGCGGACGTCGCGGGCGCGGACGAGGCGGTCGAGGAGCTGCAGGAGATCAAGGACTTCCTCACCGACCCGGCCAAGTTCCAGGCCGTCGGCGCGAAGATCCCCAAGGGCGTGCTGCTGTACGGCCAGCCCGGCACCGGCAAGACGCTGATCGCGCGGGCCGTCGCCGGGGAGGCCGGCGTCCCGTTCTACTCGATCTCCGGCTCGGACTTCGTCGAGATGTTCGTCGGCGTCGGCGCCTCCCGCGTGCGCGACCTGTTCGAGCAGGCGAAGAACAACGCGCCGGCGATCATCTTCGTCGACGAGATCGACGCGGTCGGCCGGCACCGCGGCGCCGGTCTCGGCGGCGGCCACGACGAGCGCGAGCAGACGCTCAACCAGCTCCTCGTCGAGATGGACGGCTTCGACGTCAAGACGAACGTCATCCTCATCGCGGCGACGAACCGCCCCGACATCCTCGACCCGGCACTGCTGCGCCCGGGCCGCTTCGACCGCCAGAT
>JBMOMI010000202.1:0-6232 GCA_049325235.1 Actinomycetota bacterium
CTTGAGCATGTGAAGCTCCTTGTGTCTCTGCGGGATGGCCCGCCCATCCCGGCTGTCACAAGGCTCACGCCGGCACGCCGCCGGTCACCACGGACGATCGGGCGGAGCGCCGCTGCGGTCAGCCGAGGCGCCGTCCACCGAACGGACGAGGTCAGGGATGTCCCGACAGCATCGCCTGCAGACGCTCGGCCTGGTACGGCCAGAGCCACCTCTCCCGCACCCACTCGCGGCCGCGGGCGCCGAATCGACCAGCCAGTTCACGGTCCGAGAGCAGTTGCACGAGCCGGTCGGCCACGTCCGTCACGGAACGACCGTCTACGACGAACCCGTTCTGGCCGTCCAGCACCGCGTCCGGCGCGCCGCCGGAGTCCCCCGCGAGGACCGGCAACCCGGTCGCCGCCGCCTCCAGGTAGCAGATGCCCAACGCCTCCGGCTCGAGCCCGCCGAGACGCGTGCGCGTCGGCATCGCGAACACGTCACCGGCGTCGTAGTAGGCCGGCGTCTCGCTCCACGGCACCCGGCCGGCGAACACGACGTCCCGCCCCAACCCCAGTCGCGACACGAGCTTCTCGACGGCACCCCGGTACGGTCCGTCCCCGACGAGCAGCAGCGCCGCCCCGGGCACCGCCGCCTGCACCAGCGGCAGCGCCCGCACCAGCACGTCCTGCCCCTTGCGGGCCACCATGCGCGACACGCACACGATGACGGGTCGGTCCGACAGCCCGTGGCGGGCGCGCACCTCGTCCCCGCCGCAGCCGGGACGGAACACCGCGTCGTCCACCCCCGGCGTCAGCTGCGCCATCCGGCCCCGTGCCGCCCGCGACAGCGCCGGGGCGATCCGCGACCGCGTGTACTCCCCCAGGTAGGTGACGACGTCGTTGGCCTCGCCGATCGCCCGCAGCAGCGGCCGTGTCGCCGGCACGGTCGCCCACCAGATCTCGTGCCCGTGCGTCGTCGCGACCGTGCGCTCGACCCCGGCCCGCCGCAGGCCCCGTGCCAGCATGCCGAGCGGAGCGGCGGCGCCGAACCACACGGAGTCGCACCCTTCCGAGCGGGCGATCTCGGCGGCGCGCCGCGCGATCGCCGGCGTCGGCACCATCAACGGCGACGGGTCTCGCACGACCGGGAACCCCAGCCCCGCGTCGAACGCCGCGTCACCCCGCTGCCGCGCCGTGTGCACGACGACCGAGTCGGCCGGCATCCGCTGCGCCATCGCGAGCACGAACGACTCGATGCCGCCGGTGCGCGGGGGGAAGTCGTTCGTCACGATCAGGGTGCGCACGAGGCGCCACCCTACGAGGCCAGCTCCTCCAGGTAGGCGAGCCACTCGCCGGTGAACTGCTCCTCGCTCAGCCCGATCGCGGCCGGGAGCGCCTCCGACGTCGGCGTGCCGCTGGACACCGCCCGGTACAGCCCCACGAGCGTGCCCTCGCCCCACCGCCGGGCGATGAGCTCGGCGGCCAGCCACGCACCGGCGTACGCGGGCGCGATGTCGCCCCGGCCCGGGTCGAAGTCCGGACCGGTCGGCAACTGCGTCGGCCCCTGGTCGGCCCGCACGCGATCCAGTACGTCTTGGGCGATGACCGGCCGCGACACGCCGGTCTGCTTGTAGGCGATGTAGTCGGCGAACCCCTCGCTGAGCCAGATCGGCACATCCTGCGTCGTCGTCGCGCGCGTCGCGACGTGCGTGATCTCGTGCGTCAGGACGACCTGCCGGCCGAGCGGGCCGAGCTGCGCGAACCCGGCCGGGTTGATGACGACCCGGTCCGCGGACGTCCCCGCGGTGTCCACCCCGACCTCGCCGGTCGTCACGGCGGCGATCTGGTCCAACCCCGTCTCGTCCAGACGCAGCAGCAGCTTCGCCATCTCGGCCTGCGACTGCGGCACCATCACGACCACTGTGCGTGGCCAGTCCGACCCCCACACCGCGTCCACGCGGGACGCCGCCTGGTCGGTCTCCTCCGCGTGCCGCTCCAGCTCGTGAGCCGGTGCCGTGCCTAGCACCAGGGAGCGCTCCCCGCGCACCACCTGCACCGGCCCGAGGTCCCACAGGTCCGGCGCGGATCCGCCATCGGTGTCGCCGGCGATCAGCCACTGCTCGCCGCGGCGCACGAGCGTCAGGTACTGCTCGCGCCGCACCTCGCCGGTCTCGGCGCCTTCCAGCCGGTACACCAGCACGGCACGCGCCACCCACGCGTCCGGCCCGAGCTCGGCCAACCGCTCCGCCGACAGCGACGGGCCGTCGCCGGCGTACTCGTACCTCCACTCGGCCAGCGGCACCGCGTCGAGGTTGTCGAACACCGCGGCCTGGCGCTGCGCGAACTCCGCCGACTCGGCGTCGACCGTGGCCAGCCACGCCGTCCGGTCCCGGCGCATCATCGCGTCCGAGCGGGCAGCCATCAGCTGATCCACCGCCTGCAGGCGCAGCACCGACGGGTCGACCGTCGGTGTCGGCGCCGCCGTCAGGCTCGGCGTCACCGACGGCCCGGCTCCCGCTGTTCCCGGCGAGCCATCACGCGAGCCGACCAGCCAGAGCCCGGCCCCGACGAGCGCGAGCATGAGCACGCCGACCAGCGAGGTCCGCACCGGACCCCACCGCTCGTCAGCCCGCGCGCGCGGCTCCCCCTGCACGCCGGCCATCGTAGGTTCCCACGCTCTCCGGTGGGCTGTCCGGTCGCACCAGCCTCAGCGGCGGCACCAGCCCCGAGTCCGCCAGCGCACCGATGGCGGCACGCTCGGTCTCGTCCAGCTCCACCGGTTGCTCCGGTGCCGGCGCCCCCAGCAGCACGCTGACGACGCAGTCCGAGCACGCGATGCCGCGCACCTCGCAGGTGTCACAGTCGATGAGCACGTCGTGCGCACCTCCGTCCGGTGACCGCGCCGGGCCCTCCGGCCGGTCGCTGCGGACCCTAGGGACGCCCTCCGACAACGCCTCGCGCGAAGCCGTCGTCGGCCCCCAGTGCGGAGGGGTGACCGCCGACCCGAGCCGGCGTCACCGACAGCCGCGCCACCGGTGCCACCTGGGCGAACGTCGTCCCGCCGGGCAGCGGCGTGTCCACCACCGAGCGCCGGCGACGTGCGACGTCCAGGCCCTCCGCGACGTCCCGCACCGGTGAGACGCACGTGTCCTCGCCGGCCAGCACCTCCAGCCACTCCGCCCGGTCGCGCGAGGCCAGCGCCGACGCGATCGCCGCACGCAGCTCGTCCTGCCGACCGGGGTCGTACTGCCAGGTCGCCAGCTCGGGCCGTTCGATCAGCTCCACGAACCGGGTGAAGAACTTGGGCTCGAGGGCGGCGACCGCCAGCCAGGCGCCGTCCCCGCAGCGGTAGGTGCCGTAGCAGGCCAGGCCGCCGGTGAGCGCGTCGCCGCCCGGCTCCGGCGCCCGTCCCGTCGCCGCCACCGCCGCCGTGGCCACCGGCAGCAGCGACAGCACGGCGTCCGCCATCGACACCTCGACCCGCTGCCCCTCCCCCGTCGCGCCGGCGTGCCGCAGCGCGGCGAGCGCGCCGACGGCTCCGTGCAGGGCGGCGCCCAGGTCCGCGAGCTGCGTGGCCGGCACGTGCGGCGTCCCGTCGCCGGCGAGCAGCAGGGCGCCGCAGCCCGCCTGCGCGTTGAGGTCGTGCCCCGGCACCAGGGACGCCGCACCGCCGGTGCCGTCCTCGCCGTCGGCTCCCCAGGCGGTCACCGAGACCATCACCAGCGAGGGGCGGCGCGCCGACAGCACGGGCCAGCCGAGCCCGAGCCGGTCCATCACGCCGGGCCGGAACGACTCCACCAGCAGGTCGGCGTCGTCCACGAGCGCCAGCAGCGCCTCCCGGCCGGCGTCGCTGCGCAGGTCGAGCGCGACCGAGCCCTTCCCCCGGTTCAGGGCGACGTGCACCGCTCCCTCGCCGTCCGGCGTCCACGGGGGTGTGACGCGCAGCCCGTCCCCGCTGCCCGGCTGCTCGACCTTGAGCACCTCGGCGCCGTGGTCGGCGAGCAGCATCGTGAGGTAGGCCCCGGGCAGCAGCCGGGACAGGTCGAGCACGCGAACGCCCGCGAGTGCGCCACCAGACATGCGCCGCACTGTACGAGCGAGGTGAAAGGGCGTGGCTCCGAGGCGTTGTCGGACGCCGCCCCTAACGTTCCGGCCATGAGCTCGACCGCACCGCCCGCACCCGTTCCGGTGCAGGCGACGCTGGACGAGCTCGGCACCCCGTTGCGCGACGTCACGTTCGTCGTCGTCGACCTCGAGACCACCGGCGGCGCCGCGGAATCCCACGGCATCACCGAGATCGGCGCCGTCAAGGTGCGCGGCGGTGAGGTGCTCGGGGAGTTCCAGACGCTGGTCAACCCGGGGATCTCGATCCCGCCGTTCATCGCCCTGCTCACCGGTATCACCGACGCGATGGTCGCCACGGCCCCGCGCATCGAGCAGGCGCTGCCGGCGTTCCTCGAGTTCGCGCGCGGCTGCGTGCTGGTCGCGCACAACGCCGGGTTCGACGTGGGCTTCCTCAAGGCGAACGCCGCGCGCCAGGGGCTCCAGTGGCCGGGGTTCGAGGTCGTCGACACGGTCCGCATCGCCCGGCACGTGGTGACGAACGACGAGGCGCCGAACCGCAAGCTGTCCACACTGGCCCGCCTGTTCGGGGCCTCCACCACGCCGACGCACCGGGCGCTGGACGACGCGCGCGCCACCGTCGACGTCCTGCACGCGATGATCGCGCGGCTGGGTAACCTCGGCGTCACGTCGCTGGAGGAGCTGCAGACCTTCACGTCCCGCGTCACGCCGGCGCAGCGGCGCAAGCGCCACCTCGCGGAGTCGCTGCCGCACGCGCCCGGTGTCTACGTCTTCACCGACGAGCGGGGCCGCGTGCTGTACGTCGGCACGTCCAAGGACATCCGCACCCGCGTGCGCTCCTACTTCACCGCGTCGGAGACGCGCACCCGGATGGCCGAGATGGTGTCGGTCGCCGCCTCGGTGACGCCGATCGTGTGCGCCACGCCGCTGGAGGCGGAGGTGCGCGAGCTGCGGCTGATCGCCGAGCACAAGCCCCGCTACAACCGCCGCTCGCGGCACCCCGAGCGGGCGCCGTGGGTCAAGCTCACCGTCGAGCCGTTCCCCCGGCTGTCCGTCGTCCGGCAGGTTCTCGACGACGGGCAGCGGGGCGCGGAGTACCTCGGCCCGTTCGGCTCGGTCGCCGCCGCGGAGTCAGCGATCGCGGCGCTGCACGAGGCGTTCGCGCTGCGGCAGTGCACCCGCCGGCTGCCGGCTTCCCCGTCGCCGGGCGCCTCCGCGTGCGTCCTCGCCGAGATGGGGCGCTGCGGCGCTCCGTGCACCGGCGACCAGAGCCGCGACGACTACGGGGCCGTCGTGGACGCCGTCCGGGCGGCGGTGACCGCGGACGCCGGCCCGGTCGTCGACGCCGTGCTCGCCAGGATCGCGGCGCTGTCGGCCGGCGAGCGGTACGAGGACGCCGCCGTCCAGCGCGACCGGCTGCTGTCGTTCGTGCGGGCGGCTGCCCGCGTGCAGCGCCTGCGGCCGCTGGCGCGCACCGCGGAGCTGGTGGCGGCCCGCCGGGCCGACGCGGGCGGCTGGGAGGTGGTCGTCGTCCGGCACGGTCGCCTGGCCGGCACGACCGTCACCCCCGCGGGGCAGGACCCGATGCCGTACATCGCAGCCCTGCAGGCGACCGCCGAGCAGGTGACACCACCGAAGCTGCCGGCGCCGGCCGCGCACCCGGAGGAGACCGAGAAGGTGCTCCGGTGGCTCGAGGCCCCCGAGGTCCGGCTGGTGCACGTGGACGGCGAGTGGTCCTCCCCGGTCGGCGGCGCCGGAGGGGCACGGGCCCGGCTCGACCCGCTCGGCACCGCCCGGGCGGCCGCCGCGCCGTTCCCCGAGACGCCGTCCTGGGGCTCGCGGGGGTCGCGTCGCCGCGCCGGCTGAGCCGGGCCCGCCCAGTACAGTGACGGTCGTGATCACCGCGATCGTGCTCATCGACACCGACGTCGACAAGATCCCAGAGGCGGCCGAGAAGATCGCCGAGATCGACCAGGTCAGCGAGGTCTACTCGGTCACCGGCGACACCGACCTCGTCGCGATGGTCCGCGTCGCCGAGCACGAGCAGCTCGCCGACGTCATCGCCGACCGCGTCTCCAAGATCGACGGCGTGCGCAACACGCGCACCTACATCGCGTTCCGTACGTACTCGCGCCACGACCTGGAGGCGGCGTTCTCCCTCGGCTTCGAGG
>JBMOMI010000203.1:0-6224 GCA_049325235.1 Actinomycetota bacterium
GGCGCCTTCGCGCGCGGCGCCGGACGGCCAGTGCGCCCACGCCGGTCAGCGCCGTGTACGCCGTCAGCAGGACGGCGTAGCCGGCCAGCGGGCGCTCGGCGCCGCCGTCGTCCGCGCCGCGCTCGTACGAGCGTCGGACGTCGCGCCACCACTGCCGCACACCGGATGCCATGGCGGCCCCGTACCCGAGGCGGCGGCGTCACATGCGGGCTTCGGCGGACTCCACCGGCTCGGGCGTGCTGTCGCCGCCGATCGCCAGGTCACGGCGCTTCGACACGAAGACCGCGCTGATGATCACGGCGAGGGCCACGCCGGCGATCGCGAGCCGCAGCGCGTCGTTCTGCGCGTCGCCGACGCTCATCGTCACCACCGCGGGCGCGATGAGCAGCGACACGAGGTTCATCACCTTGATCAGCGGGTTGATCGCCGGGCCGGCGGTGTCCTTGAACGGGTCGCCGACGGTGTCGCCGATCACCGCGGCCGCGTGGGCGTCGGAGCCCTTCCCGCCGTGGCGGCCGTCCTCGACGATCTTCTTGGCGTTGTCCCAGGCGCCACCGGAGTTGGCGAGCATGACCGCCATCAGCACCCCGGCCCCGATCGCGCCGGCGAGGTAGCCGGCCAGCGAGCCGAACCCGAGGCCGAAGCCGACGGCGATCGGCGCCATCACCGCGAGCAGGCCGGGCGTGGCCAACTCCCGCAGCGAGTCCTTGGTGCAGATGTCGACGACCCGCGCGTACTCCGGCTTCTGCGTGCCGTCCATGATCCCGGGCATCTCACGGAACTGGCGGCGCACCTCGAACACGATCGCTCCGGCCGCCCGCGTGACCGCGTTGATGGCCAGACCGGAGAACAGGAACACCACCGCGGCGCCGAGGATCAAGCCGACGAGCACGTTCGGCGACACGATCTGGTAACCGGTGACCGCCGCGCTGGCCTGCTCGCCGGCCTCGCGCAGCGCACCGACCACCGCGTCGTTGTACGAGCCGAACAGGGCGGTGGCCGCGAGCACGGCGGTCGCGATCGCGATGCCCTTGGTGATCGCCTTCGTCGTGTTGCCGACCGCGTCGAGCTCGGTCAGCACCTGGGCGCCCTCGCCGTGCACGTCGCCGGACATCTCCGCGATGCCCTGCGCGTTGTCGCTGACCGGGCCGAAGGTGTCCATCGCGACGATCACGCCGACGGTGGTCAGCAGGCCGCACCCGGCGAGCGCGATGAGGAACAGCGAGAGGATCACCGAGCCGCCGCCGAGCAGGAACGCCAGGTACACGGCCCCGGCGATGATCGCCGCGGTGTAGACGGCCGACTCCAGGCCCACCCCGAAGCCGGACAGCACCACGGTCGCCGGGCCGGTCAGCGTGGTGCGCGCGACGTCGTTGGTGGGGCGGGCGTCGGTGCCGGTGAAGTAGCCGGTCAGCCAGAGGATGACGCCGGCGAGGACGACGCCGATCGCGACCGCGCCGGTGGCGGCCCAGCGCGGGTCACCGGAGAGCGCCGCGACGTCCTCGCTGACGTTGCTGAGCTCGGCGAAGGAGCCGGGCAGGTAGACGAACGCGGCCACCGCCGAGGCGAGCGCCGCCACGGCCGCCGAGATGTAGAACCCGCGGTTGATGGCGACCAGGCCGTTCTCCCCCACGCGGGGGCGGGTCACGAAGACGCCGAGGACGGCGGTCAGCGCCCCGATCGCCGGCACGAGCAGCGGGTACACCAGGCCCTCGTCGCCGAACGCGGCCCTGCCCAGGATCAGTGCCGCCACCAGCGTCACGGCGTACGACTCGAACAGGTCCGCGGCCATGCCGGCGCAGTCGCCGACGTTGTCGCCGACGTTGTCCGCGATCGTGGCGGCGTTGCGGGGGTCGTCCTCGGGGATGCCCTGCTCGACCTTGCCGACGAGGTCCGCCCCGACGTCCGCGGCCTTGGTGAAGATGCCGCCGCCGACCCGCATGAACATCGCCAGCAGGGCCGCGCCGAAGCCGAAGCCCTCGAGGACGGCGGGCGCGTCGCCCTTGTAGATCATCACGACGATCGAGGCGCCGAGCAGGCCGAGCCCGACCGTCGCCATCCCGACCGTGCCGCCGGTGCGGAAGGCGATCCGCATCCCGGCGTCCCGGCCGCCGGCCTCCCGGGCCGCGGCGGCGACCCGCACGTTCGCGCGCACCGCCAGCGACATGCCGAGGTAGCCGATCGTCGCCGAGAAGGCGGCGCCGAGGACGAAGAACACCGACCGGCCGAGCCGGATCTCCCCGTCGCCGGGCAGCAGGAACAGCAGGCCGAAGACGAGGACGACGAACAGGGCCAGGGTGCGGAACTGCCGGTTGAGGTAGGCGCTGGCACCCTCCTGCACGGCCCGGGCGATCTCCTGCATGCGGGTCGTGCCCTCCCCGGCGGCCAGCACCTGGCCGCGGAAGACGACCGCCATCGCGAGCGCCACCGCGGCGATCACCGCGACGACCACGACCAGCGTGAAGTTGCCACCGGCGAGGGTGACCTCGGGCAGACCGACGGACGCCGGCACCCCCGTCACCAGTTGGGGCTGAAGCCCGAGCATCCGTCCTCCTCGACGTCGCGCGCGGCCGCCGGATCGACAGACGCGTCCGGCGGCCGGAGTTTCGGCGGAGTCTACGCAGGCGGCTGTGACGCGGAACAGCCGTGACGTGCGGGGCACGTCACATCGACGGTCAGTCGCGGCCGACGGAGGCGTCCCACTCCAGCCGCAGGCGACTGCCTCGCCCGCCGGGGTCCGCCCCCACGACGACCCGGTCGGCCAGGCCCTCCACGAGCATCAGCGACAGGTCGCCTGCCACGCCGTCCGGCGGTTCGCCGCCGGCGTCGTCCGCGACCTCGACGACCAGGCGCTCGTCGTCGTCCGAGAGGTCGACGCGGACGGTGCCCGGCGACGCCATCTGCTCGCTGCGCTGGACGGCGCGGGCGCACGCCTCCCCGACGGCGAGCCGGACCTCCTCGAGCAGCTCCTCACCCAGCCCCAGCCGTCGGGCGACCGCGGTGGCCACCAGACGGGCCGTGCGCACGTGCTCCGGCAGCGCCGTGAGCTCCAGGCGGACCGTCGCCACGGCGACGGTCAGGCGTCGGTGCCGGAGGCCTCGGCCGCCGCCTGGCCGCCGGACGCCGCCACCGCCGCCTCGACGGTGTCGTGGATCGGGAAGACCTTGGTGAGCCCGGTGATGCGGAAGACCTTGAGGATCTTCTCCTGCGTGCAGACCAGGTGCAGCGACCCGTCGTGGGACCGCACCCGCTTGAGGCCACCGACGAGGACGCCGAGCCCGGTGGAGTCCAGGAAGTCGACCTTCTCCATGTCGACGACCAGGTGGTGGTGCCCCTCGCCGACGAGGTCGTTGAGGCGCTCGCGCAGGACGGGCGCGGTGTAGACGTCGATCTCCCCGCTCACCTCGACGACGGTCCGGCCGCCCTGTTCCCGGCTGGTGACGGACAGGTCCACAGGTGTCTCCCTCTGCCGCGCTCGTTGGCCACGCGCATTCAACCACCGCAGGCGGGGGCGGGCACGTGCGGTGCGCCGTCCGTGTCCCAGACTCGTGGGTGTGGCCCGACCCGCACCGCCGACCACTCCGGACGTCGTCGCGCGCCTGCTCGCGGCGCCCGGCCGACGCGAGCGGCTGGTGCACACCCACCTCGTGCCCGCCCGGGCCGGGGAGCACGCCGACTGGCCGTCCTGGGCGGACCCGGCGCTGGTCGCCGCGCTGACCGGGCGCGGCGTCACCAGGCCGTGGCGGCACCAGGTGGAGGCCGCCGAGCTGGCGTGGGCGGGGCGTGACGTGGTCGTGTCGACCGGCACCGCCTCCGGGAAGTCGCTCGCGTACCTGCTGCCGGCGCTCACCGCGGTCGCCGAGGGGGCCCGGGAGCCGGGTGGTCGCGGGGCGACGGCGCTCTACCTCGCCCCGACCAAGGCGCTGGCGGCCGACCAGCTGGCGGCGCTCCGGGCCCTGGAGCTTCCCGGCGTGCGCGCCTCGACCTACGACGGCGACACCCCGGCGGAGGAGCGACGCTGGGTCCGCGACCACGCCGCCTACGTGCTGAGCAACCCCGACCTGCTGCACTACTCGCTGCTGCCCGGCCACGCCCGGTGGGCGTCGTTCCTGCGGCGGCTGCGGTTCGTCGTCCTCGACGAGTGCCACCACTACCGGGGGCTGTTCGGCTCCCACGTGGCCGCCGTGCTGCGCCGGCTGCGGCGGGTCGCGGCCCGTTACGGCGCGGACCCGGTGTTCGTGCTGGCGTCGGCGACGACCTCCGAGCCGGGCACGACCGGCCGCCGCCTGGTGGGGCGTCCCGTCGCCGAGGTGACCGGTGACGCCTCGCGGCGCCCGGCCACCCGGTTCCTGCTGTGGGAGCCGCCGCTGACCCCCGGCGGCGGGGAGGAGGGGGCCCCGACCCGCCGCACGGTGACCGCGGAGACCGCCGACCTGCTCGCCGACCTGGTCAGCGACGGCGTGCGGACGCTCGCGTTCCTGCGTTCCCGGCGCGGCGCGGAGGCGGTGGCGATCACGGCGCGCCGGCTGCTCGCCGAGGTGGACCCCGACCTGCCGCAGCGTGTGGCGGCGTACCGCGCGGGGTACCTGCCCGAGGAGCGTCGGGAGCTCGAGCGCGCCGTCCGGCGCGGTGAGCTGCTCGGGCTGGCCAGCACCAACGCGCTCGAGCTCGGTGTCGACCTGTCCGGGCTGGACGCCGTCCTGCTCGGCGGCTGGCCGGGCACCCGGGCCTCGGTGTGGCAGCAGGCCGGACGCGCGGGCCGGTCCGGTCGGGACGCGCTCGCCGTCCTGGTCGCCCGGGACGACCCGCTGGACACCTACGTCGTCCACCACCCGGAGACGCTGTTCGGCCGGCCGGTGGAGGCCACCGTGCTCGACCCGGACAACCCGTACGTCCTCGCGCCGCACCTGTGCGCCGCAGCGGCCGAGCTGCCGCTGACCGGCGACGACCTCGACCTCTTCGGCCCCGCCGCCCCCGACGTGCTCGAGGCGCTGGTGGCCCGCGGCATGCTGCGGCGCCGGCCGGCGGGGTGGTACTGGACCCGGCAGGAACGCGCCTGCGACCTGGCCGACCTGCGCGGCGTGGGTGGCGAGCCGGTGCGGGTGGTCGAGTCGGCGACGGGCCGGGTGCTCGGCAGCGTGGACGCCGCGGCCGCGCACCACACGGTGCACACCGGCGCGGTGTACCTGCACCAGGGCGCGACGTACGTGGTGGAGTCCCTCGACCTGGAGGACCACGTCGCGCTGGTGCGCCGCGACGACCCCGACTGGACGACGCAGGCGCGGGAGGTCACCGAGATCACCGTGCTCGCGGAGCGGGAGTCGGCCTCCTGGGGACCGGTGCGGCTCTGCCTCGGCACGGTGGAGGTGACCAGCCAGGTGGTCTCCTACCAGCGGCGCGAGCTCGTCAGCGGCACCGTGCTCGGCACCGAGCCGCTCGACCTGCCGTCACGGACCCTGCGCACGACCGCCGTGTGGTGGACGCTGCCGCCGGACCTGCTGGAGGCGTACGGGGTGCAGGCCGGTGACGTGCCGGGCGCGGCGCACGCGGCCGAGCACGCCGCGATCGGGATGCTGCCGCTGGTGGCGACCTGCGACCGCTGGGACCTCGGTGGCGTCTCCACGGCGCTGCACCCGGACACCGGGCTGCCGACGATCTTCGTGCACGACGCGGCTCCGGGTGGGGCGGGGTTCGCCGAGCGCGGCTTCACCACGGCCCGGGACTGGCTGGCCGCCACCGCGGACGCGATCGCGGCCTGCGAGTGCGACAGCGGCTGCCCGTCGTGCGTGCAGTCCCCCAAGTGCGGCAACGGCAACTCCCCGCTGGACAAGGCGGGTGCGGTGCGGCTGCTGGCCGCGACCCTGGCCGAGGCGCCGTCCGCCCGACAGGACGAGACACGCCGAGCGGTCTAGATTCGTTCCGTAGATCGACAACGGGTCGGTCCCCCCGCCCGAAGGAGACTGCCATGATCCTCTTGGCCGTCCTGCTGCTGGTGCTCGTCGCCGCCATCGTGCTGTTCGTCGTCGTCGCCGGCACGGCGCCGGTGCTGCTGGAGTGGGAGGAGCTCAACCTCGCCTGGGAGCCCAGCGCCCTGGTGGTGTTCCTGCTCGGCGCGGTGACGCTGCTCCTGGCCGTGCTCGCCCTCGGGATGATCCGGGCCGGCACCCGGCGCCGGGTCGAGCGCCGTCGCGAGCTGAAGCGGCTGCGGGCCGTGGCGAAGGAGC
>JBMOMI010000204.1:0-6207 GCA_049325235.1 Actinomycetota bacterium
CGAGGACGGCACGTTCGCCGAGGCCCGCGTCCTCGTGCGCGCCAAGGGCGGCGAGGCGGAGTTCGTGCCGGCCGCCGAGGTGGACTTCATGGACGTCTCGGCGCGGCAGATGGTCTCGGTCGCCACCGCGATGATCCCGTTCCTCGAGCACGACGACGCCAACCGCGCCCTGATGGGCTCCAACATGCAGCGCCAGGCGGTCCCGCTGGTGCGCTCCGAGGCGCCGCTCGTGGGCACCGGGATGGAGAAGCACGCGGCGATCGACGCCGGTGACGTGCTCGTGGCCGAGGAGGCCGGCGTGGTGACCGAGGTGTCCGCGGACGCCGTCACGGTGGCCGGGGACGACGGCCGTTCCCGCACGTACCGGCTGGCGAAGTTCCGGCGCTCGAACCAGGGGACGTCGTACAACCAGCGCGTCGTCGTCGACGAGGGTGACCGCGCCGAGGCCGGCGCCGTGCTCGCCGACGGTCCCTCGACCGACAGCGGCGAGCTGGCGCTCGGCAAGAACCTGCTGGTCGCCTTCATGTCCTGGGAGGGCTACAACTTCGAGGACGCGATCATCCTGTCCCAGCGGCTGGTGCAGGACGACACCCTGAGCTCGATCCACATCGACGAGCACGAGGTGGACGCCCGCGACACCAAGCTGGGCCCGGAGGAGATCACCCGGGACATCCCGAACGTCTCCGAGGACGTGCTGGCCGACCTCGACGAGCGCGGCATCATCCGCATCGGCGCCGAGGTCGTCCCCGGCGACATCCTCGTCGGCAAGGTGACGCCCAAGGGCGAGACCGAGCTGACCCCCGAGGAGCGGCTGCTGCGCGCGATCTTCGGCGAGAAGGCCCGCGAGGTGCGCGACACCTCCCTGAAGGTCCCGCACGGCGAGAGCGGCACCGTCATCGGCGTCAAGGTCTTCGACCGTGACGAGGGGGACGAGCTGCCGCCCGGCGTGAACCAGCTGGTGCGCGTCTACATCGCGCAGAAGCGGAAGATCACCGACGGTGACAAGCTCGCCGGCCGCCACGGCAACAAGGGCGTGATCTCCAAGATCCTGCCCGTGGAGGACATGCCGTTCCTCGAGGACGGCACGCCGGTCGACATCGTGCTCAACCCGCTCGGCGTGCCGGGCCGGATGAACGTCGGCCAGGTCCTCGAGCTGCACCTCGGCTGGGTGGCCAAGCAGGGCTGGAAGATCGAGGGGACGCCGGAGTGGGCCGCGCGCCTGTCGGAGGAGGCCCGGACGGCCGCCCCCGGCACCCCGGTCGCGTCGCCGGTGTTCGACGGCGTCCGCGAGGAGGAGGTCACCGGCCTGCTGGAGTCGACGCTGCCGAACGAGGACGGCCAGCGGCTCGTGGACGGCAGCGGCAAGGCCCGGCTGTTCGACGGCCGCAGCGGCGAGCCGTTCCCGGAGCCGGTGTCGGTGGGCTACATGTACATCCTCAAGCTCCACCACCTCGTCGACGACAAGATCCACGCCCGGTCGACCGGCCCGTACTCCATGATCACCCAGCAGCCGCTGGGCGGTAAGGCGCAGTTCGGCGGCCAGCGCTTCGGCGAGATGGAGGTCTGGGCCCTGGAGGCGTACGGCGCCGCCTACGCGCTGCAGGAGCTGCTCACGATCAAGTCGGACGACGTCCTCGGCCGCGTCAAGGTGTACGAGGCGATCGTCAAGGGCGAGAACATCCCCGAGCCCGGCATCCCGGAGTCGTTCAAGGTGCTCATCAAGGAGATGCAGTCGCTGTGCCTCAACGTCGAGGTGCTGTCCAGCGACGGCATGTCCATCGAGATGCGCGAGACCGACGACGACGTCTTCCGCGCGGCGGAGGAGCTCGGCATCGACCTGTCCCGGCGCGAGCCGAGCAGCGTCGAAGAGGTCTGACCGGTACCGACCAGACCCCCTCGACCCATCGCATGACCTGCGAATACTGAGAGAAGGACACACGTGCTCGACGTCAACTTCTTCGACGAGCTGCGCATCGGCCTGGCCACCGCCGAGGACATCCGGCAGTGGTCCCACGGCGAGGTCAAGAAGCCGGAGACGATCAACTACCGCACCCTCAAGCCGGAGAAGGACGGGCTCTTCTGCGAGAAGATCTTCGGTCCGACCCGGGACTGGGAGTGCTACTGCGGCAAGTACAAGCGCGTCCGCTTCAAGGGCATCATCTGCGAGCGCTGCGGCGTCGAGGTGACGCGCGCCAAGGTGCGCCGTGAGCGGATGGGCCACATCGAGCTCGCCGCGCCCGTCACGCACATCTGGTACTTCAAGGGCGTCCCGAGCCGCCTGGGCTACCTGCTCGACCTGGCGCCGAAGGACCTCGAGAAGGTCATCTACTTCGCCGCCTACATGATCACGTGGGTGGACGAGGAGGGCCGCCACCGCGACCAGGCGTCGCTGCAGGCCCAGATCGACGTCGAGAAGAAGGAGATCGCGAACCGTCGCGACGCCGACGTCGAGGCCCGCGCCCAGAAGCTCGAGGCGGACCTCGCCGAGCTCGAGGCCGAGGGGGCCAAGAGCGACGCGCGGCGCAAGGTCCGCGAGTCCGCCGAGCGCGAGATGAACGCGATCCGGCGCCGCGCGGACGCCGAGATCGAGCGGCTCGAGCAGGTCTGGGACCGCTTCGTCAACCTCGAGGTCGCCGACCTCGAGGGCGACGAGGTGCTGTACCGCGAGCTGCGCGACCGCTTCGGCCTGTACTTCGAGGGCGGCATGGGCGCCTCCGCGATCCAGAAGCGCCTGGAGTCCTTCGACCTGGAGGCCGAGGCCGAGAAGCTCCGCGAGATCATCCGGACCGGGAAGGGCCAGCGCAAGACCCGGGCCCTGAAGCGGCTCAAGGTCGTCTCGGCGTTCCTCACGACCCGCAACTCGCCGCTGGGCATGGTGCTCGACGCGGTCCCGGTGATCCCGCCGGACCTGCGCCCGATGGTCCAGCTCGACGGTGGCCGGTTCGCGACGTCCGACCTCAACGACCTGTACCGCCGGGTGATCAACCGGAACAACCGCCTCAAGCGGCTGCTCGACCTGGGCGCGCCCGAGATCATCGTCAACAACGAGAAGCGGATGCTGCAGGAGGCCGTCGACTCGCTGTTCGACAACGGCCGCCGCGGCCGGCCGGTGACGGGGCCGGGCAACCGCCCGCTGAAGTCGCTGTCCGACATGCTCAAGGGCAAGCAGGGCCGGTTCCGGCAGAACCTGCTCGGCAAGCGCGTCGACTACTCCGGCCGCTCGGTCATCGTGGTCGGCCCGCAGCTGAAGCTGCACCAGTGCGGCCTGCCCAAGCAGATGGCGCTCGAGCTGTTCAAGCCGTTCGTCATGAAGCGGCTGGTCGACCTCAACCACGCGCAGAACATCAAGTCCGCCAAGCGCATGGTGGAGCGGGCCCGCCCGGTGGTGTGGGACGTGCTCGAGGAGGTCATCACCGAGCACCCGGTGCTGCTCAACCGGGCACCGACGCTGCACCGCCTGGGCATCCAGGCGTTCGAGCCGCAGCTGGTCGAGGGCAAGGCCATCCAGATCCACCCGCTCGTGTGCACCGCGTTCAACGCGGACTTCGACGGCGACCAGATGGCCGTGCACCTGCCGCTGTCTGCGGAGGCGCAGGCCGAGGCCCGGATCCTCATGCTGTCCAGCAACAACATCCTCAAGCCGGCGGACGGCCGCCCGGTGACGATGCCGACGCAGGACATGGTCATCGGCCTGTTCCACCTCACCTCCGCCCGCGAGGGCGGCCTGGGCGAGGGCCGGGCGTTCGGGTCCGTGGCCGAGGCGATCATGGCGTTCGACGCCGGGGAGCTCGACCTCGGCGCGACCGTGCGGATCCGGATGGACGACGTCGTCCCGTCGCCGGAGATCGAGCTGCCGGAGGACTGGGAGCCCGGCCGTCCGGCCGCCGTCACCACGACCCTCGGCCGGGCCCTGTTCAACGAGGCGCTGCCGGCGGACTACCCGTTCGTCAACGCCGAGGTGGACAAGAAGCGGCTCTCGGCGATCGTCAACGACCTCGCCGAGCGGTACCAGAAGGTCGAGGTCGGGGCCGCGCTCGACGCCCTCAAGGAGGCCGGCTTCCACTGGGCCACCCGGTCCGGGACGACGATCTCCATCTCCGACGTGGTGGCGCCGACCCGCAAGCAGGAGCTGCTCGAGGAGTACGAGGCGAAGGCCGAGAAGGTCCAGCAGCAGTACGAGATGGGTCTCATCACCGACGACGAGCGTCGGCAGGAGCTCATCGAGATCTGGACGCAGGCGACCAACGACATCGCCAAGAACCTCGAGGAGTCCATCCCGACCACCAACCCGATCTACCGGATGGTGCACTCGGGAGCCCGCGGTAACTGGATGCAGATGCGCCAGATCGCCGGGATCAAGGGCCTCGTGGCCAACCCGAAGGGCGAGATCATCCCGCGGCCGGTGAAGTCCTCCTTCCGGGAGGGCCTGTCCGTGCTGGAGTTCTTCATCTCCACGCACGGCGCCCGGAAGGGGCTGGCGGACACCGCCCTGCGGACCGCCGACTCGGGCTACCTGACGCGGCGGCTCGTCGACGTCTCCCAGGACGTCATCGTCCGCGAGGAGGACTGCGGCACCGACCGTGGCCTCGTGCACACGATCGCCTCCGAGGCGCCGGACGGCACACTGCGCCGTTCCGACATCGTGGAGTCGACGGTGTACGCGCGGACGCTGGCGTCCGACGTCGTCGTCGACGGCGAGGTGCTGGCCGAGGCCGGCTCGGACGTGGGCGACGTGCTCATCAACGACCTCGTGCGCCGCGGGGTGCGCGAGCTCAAGGTGCGCTCGGTGCTCACGTGCGAGTCGAAGGTCGGCACGTGCGCCAAGTGCTACGGCCGCTCGCTGGCCACCGGCAAGCTCGTCGACATCGGCGAGGCGGTCGGCATCATCGCCGCCCAGTCGATCGGTGAGCCGGGCACCCAGCTGACGATGCGGACGTTCCACGTCGGCGGTGTGGCCTCCGAGGGCGGTGACATCACGCACGGTCTGCCGCGTGTCGCCGAGCTCTTCGAGGCGCGGACGCCGAAGGGCGTGGCACCGATCGCCGAGGTCGCCGGCCGGGTGACGATCGACGACACCGAGCGCACCCGCCGGCTCGTCATCACCCCGGACGACGGCTCGGAGGAGGTCGCCTACCCGCTGGCCCGGCGCTCCCGGCTGCTCGTGGAGGACGGCGACCACGTCGAGGTGGGCCAGCAGCTCGTCGCGGGGTCGGTGGACCCCAAGCAGGTGCTGCGCATCCTCGGCCCGCGCGCGGTGCAGAAGCACCTCGTGGACGAGGTCCAGGAGGTGTACCGCTCGCAGGGAGTGGGCATCCACGACAAGCACATCGAGGTCATCGTCCGGCAGATGCTGCGCCGGGTGACGATCATCGACTCCGGGGACGCCGAGCTGCTCCCGGGCGAGCTCGTCGAGCGGTCGCGCTTCGAGGAGGAGAACCGCCGGGTGGTCGCCGAGGGCGGTCAGCCGGCGGCCGGGCGGCCGGAGCTCATGGGCATCACCAAGGCCTCGCTGGCCACGGAGTCCTGGCTGTCCGCGGCGTCCTTCCAGGAGACCACCCGCGTCCTCACCGAGGCCGCCCTGCACGGGCGCAGCGACCCGCTGCTCGGCCTCAAGGAGAACGTCATCATCGGCAAGCTCATCCCCGCGGGTACCGGTCTGACCCGGTACCGCAACGTGCGGGTGGAGCCGACCGAGGAGGCGAAGGCGGCCATGTACGCGATGCCCGGCTACGAGGACGTCGAGTACGGCCACTTCGGGGCCGGGTCCGGCCAGGCCGTCCCGCTCGAGGAGTTCGACCTCGGCGGGTACGACCGCTGAGCCCCCTGCCGTGATCATGGGATCCCGCCACCCGGTGGCGGGATCCCATGATCACCGTCGGGCGTTTTGACCGTGCCGCGGGGCCGCCGGTAGCCTTGGTTCCCGGTCCGGGCCCTCGTGTGCCCTGCCCCGCGTCCCGGGGCGGCGCGCGGGCGACACGCCCGAGCGCGGGGGCCGGAACGCCGGCGGCCGCGCCTGACACCACCGCACGACACGCCACCGCACGACCGAGTACCACCAGCACACAGACACGGAGACACATCGGTGCCCACGATCCAGCAGCTGGTCCGCAAGGGCCGCCAGGACAAGGTCGGGAAGCAGAAGACCCCGGCGCTCAAGGGGAGCCCGCAGCGGCGCGGCGTGTGCACCCGCGTCTACACGACCACCCC
>JBMOMI010000205.1:0-6196 GCA_049325235.1 Actinomycetota bacterium
CCGGGCCGAAGTAGGCGTCCGGGCTGGAGACCACGTGGTACAGCCGCCCGCCGACCACCCCGAACGGCACGGCCCACACCGCGACGTCGGTGACGACTCCCGGCTCGCCGCCCCGGGCCCGCCACCGTCGCTCCCCCACCCAGACGGCCACGACGATGCCGAGCAGGATCGCCAGCGCGTACGCCCGGATCGGCACCGGGCCGAGGTACCAGACGCCCTGGTCGGGGCTGGGGATGCCGGCCAGCAGGCTCACGCGTTCACCCGGCCCCGGCGCACGCCCCCGGCCAGGTCCGCCGCGAGGGCGGCCACGGCGTCCGGCCCGCCGTCGGTGAGCGCCTGCACGAGCGCGGAGCCCACGATGACGCCGTCGGCGAACGAGGCGACCTGCTCGGCCTGGCCGGCGGTGGAGACGCCGAGCCCGACGCACACACGTTCCGCCCCGGCGGCCCGGGTGTCCTCGACGAGGCGGCGCGCCTCCTGCCCGACCGACGTCCGGACGCCGGTCACCCCCATCGTGGAGGCCGCGTACACGAACCCCCGGCACGCCGCCGCCGTCGAGCGCAGCCGCGCCGGCGTGGAGGACGGGGCGACGAGGAACACCCGGTCGAGGCCGTGCGTGTCGCTGGCGGCCAGCCACTCGGCCGCCTCGTCCGGCACCAGGTCGGGCGTGATCAGGCCCGCGCCGCCGGCGGCCGCGAGGTCGCGCGCGAACGCGTCGACGCCGTAGCGGAGCACGGGGTTCCAGTAGGACATCACCAGCACCGGCGCCCCGGCGGCGACCACCTCCTCGACGGCCTGCAGGACGTGGCGGGTGCGCGTGCCGGCTCGCAGCGCGGCGTCCGCGGCCTGCTGGATCGCGGGGCCGTCCATGACCGGGTCGGAGTACGGCAGCCCGAGCTCCACGACGTCCACCCCGGCCTCGACCATCGCGGTGGCCGCGGCGACCGACGTGGCCAGGTCCGGGTACCCGACGGGCAGGTACCCGACCAGCACCGCCCGGCCCTCCTCCCGGGCCGCGTCGATCCGCGCGGCGGTCGGACTCGGTCGAGCCCCGTCGCTCACCAGCCGCTCCCCTCGGTCTCGGTCGCCGGCTCGCTCGCCTTGGCGATCTCGGCCTCCACCAGCTCGGCGTCGCTGACCAGCCCGAAGTACCGCGCCGCGGTGTCGACGTCCTTGTCCCCGCGGCCGGACAGGTTGACGAGCACGACCCCGTCGGGGCCGAGCTCGCGGCCGAGCCGCATCGCGCCGGCGAGCGCGTGGGCGGACTCGATCGCCGGGATGATCCCCTCGGTGCTGCAGAGCAGTCGGAACGCCTCCATCGCCTCGGCGTCGGTCACCGCCTCGTACGTGGCGCGCCCGGTCTCGGCGAGCCACGCGTGCTCCGGCCCGACGCCGGGGTAGTCCAGGCCCGCGGAGATCGAGTGGCTCTCGACCGTCTGGCCGTCGTCGTCCTGCAGCAGGAACGACCGCGTGCCGTGCAGCACGCCGACCTGGTGCGCGGTGATGCTGGCCGCGTGCCGCCCGCTGTCCACCCCGTCGCCGCCGGCCTCGTAGCCGTGCAGGCGGACATGCCCGTCATCGAGGAACGCGTGGAAGATCCCGATCGCGTTGGACCCGCCGCCGATGCACGCGGCCACCGCGTCCGGGAGCCGCCCGACGAGGTCGAGCACCTGCTGGCGTGCCTCGAGGCCGATCACCCGGTGGAAGTCCCGGACCATCACCGGGAACGGGTGCGGGCCGGCGACCGTGCCGAGCAGGTAGTGCGTCGTGCCGACGTTGGTCACCCAGTCGCGCAGCGCCTCGTTGATGGCGTCCTTGAGCGTGCGCGACCCGGTGGTCACCGGGACGACCTGCGCGCCGAGCAGGCGCATCCGGGCGACGTTGAGCGCCTGGCGCCGGGTGTCCTCCTCGCCCATGTAGACGACGCAGTCGAGGCCGAGCAGGGCCGCCGCGGTCGCCGACGCGACGCCGTGCTGTCCGGCGCCGGTCTCGGCGATGATGCGCTTCTTGCCCATGCGGCGCGTCAGCAGCGCCTGACCCAGCACGTTGTTGATCTTGTGGGAGCCGGTGTGGTTGAGGTCCTCGCGCTTGAGCAGGACGCGCGCGCCGCCGCAGTGCTCGGCGAACCGGCGGGCCTCGGTGAGGATGCTCGGCCGGCCGGTGTACGTGCGGTGCAGGTGGTCGAGCTCGCCGGTGAACTGCGGGTCGGCCATCGCGTCGGTGAAGGCGGCCTCCAGCTCCTCGAGCGGCGCGATGAGGGCCTCCGGCACGAACCTGCCCCCGAACTCCCCGAAGTAGGGGCCTCGCTGCCCGGTCAGCCGGTCGGTCAGCCGGTCGGTCACGAGCGCACCGTGCGCAGGGCCGGGTGAGCTCCGGCGGCCACGAGGTCGGCGACGGCGCTGCGCGGGTCGCGTCCGGTGACGAGGGACTCCCCGACGAGGACGGCGTCCGCGCCGGCGCGGGCGTAGTCGAGCACGTCGTGCGGCCCTCGCACCCCGGACTCGGCGACCTTGACGACCGAGTCGGGGATGAGCCCGGCGAGGCGCGGGAACGTCGAGCGGTCGACCTCGAGCGTCCGCAGGTCGCGGGCATTGACGCCGATCACCTGGGCGCCGGCGTCCACGGCGCGCCGCACTTCGTCGGCCGTGTGGGCCTCCACCAGGGCGGTCATCCCGAGGGAGTGCACGCGCTCGGTCAGCGAGACGAGCGTCGGCTGGTCGAGGGCGGCGACGATCAGCAGGACGAGGTCTGCACCGTGGGCCCGGGCCTCCCAGACCTGGTAGGGGGTGACGACGAAGTCCTTGCGCAGCACCGGGACCTCGACGGCGGCCCGCACGTCGACCAGGTCCTGCAGGCTGCCGCCGAAGCGGCGTCGCTCGGTCAGCACGCTGATCACGCTGGCGCCGCCGGCCTCGTAGTCGCGGGCCAGGCCGGCCGGGTCCCCGATCGCGGCGAGCATCCCCTTGATCACGGACGACGGGAAGAAGTATCCGATGATGCCGGCGCGAAGCGCCGCGAGCCCGAGCTGGAGGAGGCCGGCCACAAGCACCGCAGCGAGGAACGCCTCGAAGCTGCCGAGCCGCTCGATGCCGGCCAGGACGATGGCGGTGAGCCCGGCCGCCGGCCCGCTCACCATCACCTGCGAGCCGCTGAGGAGGGCAACCACGAGGCCGCCGATCACTCCCGAAATGAGGCCGGCGGCGAGCGGCGCGCCGGAGGCCAGGGCGATCCCGAGACAGAGCGGCACGGCGACGAGAAACACGACCACCCCCGCGGGGAGGTCCGTGCGCCAGTTGGCCAGCAGGCTCTCCTCGAGCCGCTTCCCCGTTGCGGGATCAATGTTCGGCGAGATTGGAACGCTGCCCGATCCATCCGTCGGGAGCAACGGCCCATGATGGCCGGACGTGCTGGCACGTCGGGCACGAAGCATCGGTCGCATAATGGCAATCTCCAAACCAGCGGCAGCCCGCACGAGCGGCCCCAGCGACCCGGCCACGCGGCAACCCACGCGCTCCGCGACGGCGGCGCGCGCAGACCGCCCGGGCGGTCGCCGGGCCGGCGACTACCGGTAGCAGTTCTTAGCGTTGGTGTGGGGAAACGTGACGGCGGTCAGGCGAGCGGCGGCGGGCGAATCCACACGCCCTCGATCACGAGGCGGGGGCGCCACATGCTCGGCCGCAGGACCGCCGGGGCCGCATGCGCGGTGCCGGCGGCGAACACAGGAGCAGGTGACGGTACCACGAGCACCCGCGATGGCGGACGGCGCCAGGTTCCCGTGTCCTGCCGGGTGCCAGCGGCCGGCGTGGCCGAGCGGAGCGCGGCCATCGGCTCGTCCGCAGCCGTCCACGCAGGCCGGAGCCCGGCGTGCCCCCCGCGGTCCTGTCCGCGGGTTGCCGCCCCGAACGCCGCGCCGACTGCGACGAGCAGTACGAGGGAACCGACCAACCGCCGATGCATAGCCATTTGCGAGCGTGGATATTCGAAGCCTCCGCGCGGGAAGTCAACTCCCCCGGGCGATGGCGCAGCCCCGGCCCGGCAGGAACTGCCCGCGGTGGCGTCCCCCTCCTTCGCCCGAAGATCGGCTCCCGCCCCCGCTCTTCGGACTGGTTGAAGTGCGTCTTCGCGAGTTCGAGCGCCTGAGCGGAATCCGTAGCTCGACTCCGAGAAGGCAGGACCAGACGGAGCGGCTCACCCAGCCCAGGGCTCGATTCCCTTCCGGCGCCACAGACGCTTGCCGCTCCCCAGTGGGAGCAGATCCGCTTCCGGTCTCTCCGCTCTCCCAGGGGCGCACGCGGGCCGCCTCCGCTCCGAAGAGTGAGAGTTGGTCGGCCGTGCCTTGCTGCCGCTTCACTCCCATGAGTCGTCCGGTCTCTCACCCTGTACTCGAGAAGTTCGGCCCTTCCCGACCTCACGTTACTACGGCCTCTTGGGAACCCTCACCCTCGAGACAGAGCATGCCTGGCACACGGACGGCGTGTGGAGGCTCGGGCGGTCCACACGCCGTCCGTAAACCCGACGGTGCGTCCCGTCTGGTGGGACGCCGTGCCGGGGGATGGCACGGGCCGGCCTAGCGGCCGGGGCCGACCTCGGCGCCCTCCATGCCAAACCGGCGGGACAGCTTCAAGGAGAAGGACCGGCCGGGCCGGAGCAGCCGAAGCGGATCAAGGTGCGCCCGGTATGCACGGTCGAAAAGGTTGTCCACGCCCACGATCACGTCCATACCGGCAAGGCGGAGGCCCGCGCGTACATTGGCGACGCCGTACCCGGGGCTCTCCAGTTCCCCGGTGTCGGTCGCGATGCGGTGCTGCCGCGCGGCCGCGAGGCCTTCCATCTCGAGCCAGCGATCACGACCGCTCTCCAGGCGGGCGGTCAACGCCCCCTCCAGCGGCGGGATGCCCGGCAACGCGCGCTCGGTCACGGCATCCTTGCCGTGGGTGTAGCTCACGGTACCCGAGAGCGTGATCGCCGGCAGGAACCGCCAGCGAACCGAACCGGTGCCGCCGACCAGGCGGGCCTTGGCGAGGTTCGCATAGGTGCGGACCGGTCTGCCGACGATCGTATCGCCGGATGCCAGAATCGGCGTGATCAAGCCACCCAGGTCGTTGCGGAAAAGGGTCGCCGACACGGAGAGACGCGGGTGATCGTAGGTCAGCGACAGCTCGATATTCCGGTTGGTCTCGGTCTCGAGGTCGGCGTTGCCTCGGTAGACGAAGCCATCGGGCTTCAGCGCCAGGCCGTACAGCTCAGTGGGATTCGGGATCCGGTACGGCAGGACCAGCCGCAACCCGGCGTTCCCTGAGCCGACCCACTCGCGCGTGGTCTCCCGTTCGTCGGCCCACCGGACTACCCGATCGACCCGCGCGCCCAGGGTCGCCGTCACGCCGTCGGCCACCTCGACCTCCCCCTGGCCGAACATGCCGGCGTCGAGGATGCTCACGCCGGGCCAGGTGCGGAATTCGATCCGGGTGCTGCCTCCCGTCATCCCCGACTGCTCGGTCCAGCGCGAGTTCTCCGCGGCCCACACCGTCACCTCCGTGCCAATGTCGATGTGCGACGCGGACGCCGGTACCAGCCGGAGTTGGGCCCGCCCTCCCGATGTCGTCGAATGCGAGCGCTGTCCGGTGATGGACCTGATCGGCATGGTGCCGCCCATGGTCATCTCGACCCGCATGTCGTGGTCGAGCCGCTGGACATACGTGCGGGCGGCGATCCCGTCCAGGATCCCCCGGCCGAGCTGGGCGCCGTAGTCCAGCGAAAAGCTGCGTCGGCTCTCCGACGGGATCGATGTGCCAGCCATGGCTGGCCAGCCGATGTCACGCGCCTCGTACCACTGCGTGCGGAACGTCAGGCGCTGCGCCGCGTCCGGCGACCAGCCCATGGTCAGGCCCGCCGACGCGTGGCGGAACGACGAACCGCTCACGGTTCCGTGTGGCGTCCGGTAATCGCCATAGCTCGAGCCGTCCACGGCGAGCGATCCGTCGATCGCGCCCCGCCGGAGCCCGAGGGTGGCGCCGAGCGTGGCACCCGGAACACCTGACGATGCACCCGCCCGGATCTCGCCGCTCAGCCCGACCTCAGCAACCGGCTTCTTCGTCACCACGTTGACCACGCCGCCGATGTTGCCCGATCCATAGAGTGTGGAGCCGGGGCCGGTCAGGATCTCTACGCGCTCGACCGTTGCAGGGTCGATCGTCGC
>JBMOMI010000206.1:0-6195 GCA_049325235.1 Actinomycetota bacterium
CAGCGGTCAGCCCCGGAAGCATCGACACGACGAGGGCCACCGCCGACGCGCCCGTCGCCGGCACCACGATCCCGATGGCGTACCCCAGGCACACGTAGGCGGCCAGTACCACCCCGGCGCCCACGACGACCAGGAGGTCCGGCGCGCCCGCCTGCGCGCGAAGCGTGGTGGCCGCCAGTGACGGCAGCAGGCCCGCGATCCAGCCGCTGAGAGCCCCGACGACCAGGACTCGCAGTTGCCGATGCACCACCGGTGCCCCAGATCGGACGGAAGAAGCCGGGCACAGGATGCTTCGGGCACCGGAGAACCGCGAGGAGGACCAAGCGGCCCACACGGCTGCCCAAGGACCCGCGAGCATCAGCGCCTGTCGTGCGTCGGCGGAGAACGCAACCCAGTCGGCGTAGGGCCATGTCAGGTGGCCAACCGTCCGGGCAAACGTCAGTACCGCCACCCCGGCGGCCAGGAGGACGACCAGGCCACGCGGGACGGGGACATGGAATCTGCGAATCATGCCTGCGGGGCAGCCTCCTCGGCGAGAAGCCACAAGTAGGCCGCCTCTATTGGGCTCGCACCCGAACTGCCCTGCGGCGCGAGCGCTCTCATCGCGGCAGTAGGACCGTCGAACCTCACGACCCCCTCGGTGAGAACACAGACTCGCTCGCACAGCCTGTCGACGTCATCCAACAGGTGCGTGGAGAGGATCACAGTCCGGCCAGCAGCTGCGTCGCGGACATGCGCCAGAAATCGCACGCGCTGCTCCGGATCCAGACCCGATGTCGGCTCATCGAGTAGGAGCACCGGGGGATCGTGCGCGAGTACCGCCGCCAAACCCAGTCGTTGACGCTGTCCCCCCGAGAGTCGGCGGACGCGGTCGCGGGCACGGTCGGTCAGGTCGACCACGGCCAGCGCCCGCCGCGCCGCTGTGTCGATGTCGCGCACGTCGAGGCCGTTGCACCAGGCCGCGTAGCTGACGGTGTCGTGCACCGTCATTCCACCGGACAAGTCGAAGCGCTGGGGAAGCCAGCCGATCAGTCTCCTGGCGTGTTGACGGCCGCTGGGTGACGCCAGGTCGTGTCCGGCGACGCTCACCTTCCCCGACGAAGGCTTGAGCACCGACGCAAGGACCGAGAGAAGCGTGGTCTTCCCGGCCCCGTTCGGCCCTAGTAGCCCGGTGATGCCTGGCCGAAACCGGACGGTGACCCCACGTATGACCTCGGTTCTTCGGTATTTGACGATCACGTCGGTCGCGTGGACGGTCAACCGACCCTCAGCACGTAATGGTCCGCCGGTAGGACGTGGAGTACTGACCACTACTGCTACTGGTGTCGATGTAGTAGGTGCGTGTCCCCGTACATGATGCGTTGACGAACCAGGTGACGTTCGTGACCGTCCCGCTCTTGTACCCGATCACCGGATCCGGGGAGAGCGCACGGTCGTACTTCAGGTCCGAGCGAAGGTTCACGGTCGAGACGCAGCCGGAGCGACCGGCGTCACCGCCCACCCGGGGGCCGCCGCTGTTGTACCCGTACGGCGTGTTGGAGAAGACGTCGCACGCCGCAGCACCCCAACTGGGTGACATGACGACGACCGAGGCAGCGCCCAAGGTCAAAGCCAGCGCCACAGCAGTCCGCTTCATTGCGCCCCCCTCGAGACCGTGTCACGGTGACATGCTGCATCGAGTCTGGCGCTCTGCGTGACGGGCGTCAAGGAATCCCCGGCACCCGGACTCCCCTCAGCCCGGCAGCCGGCCGGCCAGCACCGCGTCCGCGACGGCCGTCCCCTCGCCCGCCCCGGCCACCACCGCCCACGCACAGTGCCGGATCCACTGCGCGACAGCGTCTTTCGTCCCCGTGACGTAGCCCGCGGCGGCCGCAGCATAGCCGTTCGCGTCGGACAGGTGCGCCGCCTCCGGGACGGCGACGCCCATCGGGTCCAGACCCCGGCCGACGACGAGGGCGTGCGCGAGGGCCCGCGCCACGACCCCGTTCGCGGCGACGAACGGGCGCGCCGCCAGCACCTCCCCGTGCACCACGGCGGCCAGCACGGCGACCGGCGCGGCGGTCGGGGCCGACAGCAGGCGCGCCAGCCCTTCCAGCCGCGCGGTCAGCTCGGGCCCGTCGGGCGCCGCCCACCCGGCCGGGACGTCGCGCGGCGGCTCCCCGGCCCGGCGCGGCCGGCCGAGCGCGTCGTCCTCCACCAGGGCGGCCGCGGCCGCGACGTGCAGCCGCGCGAGCGCCTGCCACGGAGCGGCCGCCACGAGCCGGGCGCCGTCGGCGGCGAGTCGGTCGGCCTCCGCCTGCGCGCGCAGCGCGCCCCGGACGACCAGCCCGGCGCCGTCCGACGGCAGCTCCCGGGCCCCGCGCGCGGCGTCCCGGACCAGCTCCAGCGGCAGCCGGCCGCCCTCGAGCGCGGCCGAGCAGCGCGCGGCCCGCACGCCCGCCTCGACGCGGCACTCGGCGGCACGGCGCCGCATCGCGGGGTGCCAGCGCAGCTTCTCGCACGCCTCGCGGGCCTCGCCCACCGCGGCGGCGACGCCGTCGAGCGCGGCCAGCGCGACCAGCGGATCGTCCACGGCGCGCCACCCTAGGCCCGGCTAGGTTGCCGCCCGTGACCGGTACGCAGGCCCTCGCCGTGGGCGTGGTGCTGCTCGCCGTCGGCCTGCTGCTGTGGCTGCTCGCCGTCCGCCGCCGCGCCGACCTCGGCACCGACGCCGACCGCGCCACGTTCGCCACCTTGCACACCGCCTCGCTCGCGGCGCCGCACCTGCGCGAGGGCCTCACCCCGGCCGGCGCCGAGCGCGCCGGCCGGCACCTGCGGGCGCTGCTCGGCACCCCGGCGGTCGCGCTCACCGACGCGACCAGCACCCTGACGTGGGACGGTGCGGGAGCCCACCACGCGGCCCAGGCCTCCCGGCACGCCCGCGAGGTGCTGGACCGCGGCCGCACCGTCGTCCTCGGGCCCAAGGAGGTCGCCTGCGAGGACCCGGCCTGCCCGGTGCAGCACGCGGTCGTCAGCCCGCTCGTCGCCGACGACCGGGTGGTCGGGGCGCTGGCCGCCTACGGCCGGCAGGTGTCCGCCGGCCTGGTGCGGGCCACCGAGGAGGTGGCGCAGTGGGTGAGCGGGAACCTCGAGCTCGCCGAGCTCGACCGGTCCCGCACGCGGGTCATCGAGGCCGAGCTGCGCGCGCTGCGGGCCCAGATCAGCCCGCACTTCGTCTACAACTCCCTGGCCGCGATCGCCTCGTTCGTGCGCACCGACGCCGACCGGGCCCGCGAGCTGCTGCTGGAGTTCGCCGACTTCACGCGCTACGCGTTCCGGCGCGGCGGGGAGTTCACGACGCTCGCCGACGAGCTGCGCAACGTCGAGCGCTACCTGGTGCTCGAGAAGGCCCGCTTCGGCGACCGGCTGCAGGTCAGGTTGCTCGTCGCGCCCGAGGTGCTGCCGGTCGCGATCCCCTTCCTGGCGGTGCAGCCGCTGGTGGAGAACGCGGTCCGGCACGGGCTGGAGGAGTCGACCGGCGTCGGGCACGTGACGCTGGTGGCGCAGGACGCCGGCGCCGAGGCGGTCATCTCGGTGGAGGACGACGGGGTCGGCACCGACCCGGAGCTCATGCGGCGCGTGCTCTCCGGCGACTCCGACGCCGACTCGGTCGGCCTCGGCAACGTGGATGCCCGGCTGCGGCAGGTGTTCGGCGACGACTACGGCCTCGTCGTCGAGACCGCGCCCGGCGCCGGCACCAAGGTGACGTTCCGGGTGCCGAAGTACGCTCCCGGCGTCCGGGCCGGCTGACGTACCCTCCCGGCGTGACCGAGCCGGCACCGCTGCGGGTCCTCGTCGTGGACGACGAGCTGCCCGCGCTGTCCGAGCTCGCCTTCCTGCTCGAGCGGGACCCCAGGATCGCCGAGGTGACGACCGCCTCGAGTGCAGCCGACGCGTTGCGGGCCCTGGAGGGCCAGCCGGTCGACGTCGTGTTCTCCGACATCAAGATGCCCGGGCTGGACGGCCTCGACCTCGCCCGCGTGCTGGCCCGGTTCCCGCGGCGGCCGCACGTCGTGTTCGTGACCGCGTACGACCAGCACGCGGTCGACGCGTTCGAGGTCCAGGCCGTCGACTACGTGATGAAGCCGGTGCGCCCCGAGCGCCTCGCCGAGGCGGTGCGCCGGGTGATCGAGAGCGGTCACGACGCGCCCGCTGCCCTCCCCGAGGACGAGACGATCCCGGTCGAGCTCGGCGGCGTGACGCGCTTCGTCCAGCGCTCGCAGGTGCGCTTCGTCGAGGCCCACGGCGACTACGCCCGGCTGCACACCGCGGACGCCACCCACCTCATCCGCGTGCCGATCAGCACGCTCGAAGAGCGCTGGGAGGCAGCCGGTTTCGTGCGCATCCACCGATCGACGCTAGTCTCGCTGACCCACGTCGACGAGGTCCGCACGATCGCCGGGCGGTGCACCGTGCGCCTCGGCGCCGACGAGCTCCAGGTGAGCCGCCGGCACACCCGCGAGCTGCGGGACCGGCTGCTGCGGTCCTCCGACCTGACCCGCGAGCGGTGACCGAGCCGCGGCGCGTCCGGGTCACCAGCCCGCGGATGCGGGCGGCCCGGCGGCCGCCCTCGCGGTCCGTCGAGCGCGACATCGACGAGCAGACCGCGATCGGCGAGGTCTACATGCGCTCGCTCGTGCGCACCCAGCTGCGGCTCGCGCTCGGTGCCCTGGTCGCGTTCGGCCTGTCGGTCGGCGCCCTGCCGCTGCTGTTCGCGGTCGCACCCGGGCTGCGCACCCTGCAGGTGGCCGGCGTCCCGGCCCCCTGGCTGCTGCTCGGCCTGCTCGTCTACCCGCTCGTCGGGGTCACCGCGTGGGCGTACGTACGGGCCGCGGAGCGCGCCGAGCGCGACTTCTCCCACCTCGTCGGCCGGCGGTGACCGGCGGTGGACTCCCCCGTGATCTCCCCGGTGGCCGGGGTCGCCGCCGTCCTGCTGGTCACCGCCGTGACGATCGCGGTCGGCTCGGTCGGGCTGCGCCTGTCGCGCACCACCAGCGACTTCTACGTCGCCAGCAGAACCGTCTCCCCGCGGTGGAACGCCTCGGCGATCGGCGGCGAGTACCTGTCCGCGGCGAGCTTCCTCGGCGTCGCCGGCCTGGTGCTCGCCGGCGGCGTCGACATGCTGTGGTTCCCGGTCGGGTACACCGCCGGGTACCTCGTGCTGCTCGTGCTGGTCGCCGCCCCGCTGCGCCGCTCGGGTGCCTACACGCTGCCGGACTTCGCCGAGCAGCGCCTCGAGTCGCGAGCGGTGCGCCAGATCTCGTCGCTGCTGGTGGTCGGCATCGGGATCCTCTACCTGCTGCCGCAGCTGCAGGGCGCCGGGCTGGCGCTACGGGCCGTCACCGGTGCCCCGGCCTGGACCGGGGCCGCCTTGGTGGCCGGCACCGTCGTCCTCAACGTGCTCGCCGGCGGCATGCGGTCCATCACGCTCGTGCAGGCGTTCCAGTACTGGCTGAAGCTGACCGCGATCTCGGTACCGCTGGCGTTCCTGCTCCTCGCCTGGCACACGGACGGCGCGCCGTCCCCCCTCGGCGACGACCTGCCGGTGGCCCGCCGGGCCACGGCCGTGACGCTGCCGTCCGACACCGAGATCCGGGCCGAGGAGGAGACCCGGATCGTCGTCGACGGCGAGGTCCGCAGGATGCTCGGCGGCCAGGAGCTGACCCTGGACGCCGGCACGCAGGTGATCGTGCCCGCCGGCGAGGTGGTGCCGCACGCCTCCCGGCTGGCCGCCACGACCGGTGACGAGTGGGCCCTGCCGCTGGTGGGGTCGGGCCGCGACCACCCGCTGTACGCCACGTACTCCCTCGTGCTCGCGCTGTTCTTCGGCACCATGGGCCTGCCGCACGTGCTCGTGCGCTTCTACACCAACCCGGACGGCGCCGCGGCCCGGCGGACCACGCTCGTCGTCATCGGCCTGCTCGGCGCCTTCTACCTGTTCCCGCCGCTGTACGGCGCGCTCGGCCGGCTCTACGCGTCCGACCTGCTGCTCACCGGGCGCACCGACGCCGTGGTCCTGACGCTGCCCGGCCGGATGCTGCCGGACCCCTGGGGCGACCTGCTCGGCGCGCTCGTCGTGGCCGGCGCGTTCGCGGCGTTCCTGTCCACCTCGTCCGGGCTCGTCGTCTCGGTCGCCGGCGTCCTCAGCCAGGACCT
>JBMOMI010000207.1:0-6164 GCA_049325235.1 Actinomycetota bacterium
GCCCGCAGCACCGCCAGCCGGGCCGCCGCGGCGGCCCGCTCGAGGGCGGCCAGCTGATCGAGCAGGTCGGCCCGCTCGACGGTGGACAGCGCCAGCAGCGGCCCGGTCGCCACCTCCCGGACCGCCGCGGTCGCCTCACGGGCCAGCCGCAGCACGAAGGGCTGCGGCGTGCTCCCGGCGTCGGCGTCCATACCCGCACGCTATGGGCCATCTCTGACAATCCCGGCCCAGGAAGCCTTGCGGCAGAATGCCTTCCGACAGTCTTTGCCGAACCTTGACCCACCCGGATTCCTTGATCGACGGGAGTTCCTTGATCGACGGGAGTTCCTTGATCGACGGGAGGCGGGCGGAGCCTGATGCCTCCCCTGGGCACGCCGTCACCGATCGCGATGGTCACCTGTGACTTCACGACATCCGCGCTCGGACGGGACCACAGACTCCGGGAACCGCGTCCTGCGCCCCGTGGTGGAGGGACCGTGGCCGAGCACCCGGCGCCGGGCGCGCCGGATCAACAGCACCCGCGCCCGCAGCACGACGACCGCGCCGGCGAGGATCGCCAGCGGAGTCAGCAGGGTGGCCAGCCAGGCCGGCAGCGAGGTCGTGGACTCGGCGCCCAGGTCGACCGGCACCGGCGCGGCCAGGTCGGTCGCCGCGGCCTGCGGCTCGGCCGCGGGCGGCTCCGGCTCGGGGGCCAGCGCGGCGACCGGCTCCACGGCCGGGCCGTTGGTGATGGCCCAGTCCAGCAGCTGCCGGGTCTGCTCGGACGCCGAGCCCTCCACGCGCAGCATGGCCACGAGATAGCGGCGACCGTCCCGCTCCACCGCGCCGACGAAGCTGCCCCTGGCCGCGGTCGTGTACCCGTTCTTCAGGCCGAGGGCTCCCTCGTAGCCGTACAGCAGCCGGTTGTGGTTGGCGATCTCGAACCGCGGCCGTTCGGGGCCGAACGAGGTGCCGGCGCCGGGGAACTGGTACCGGGTCGTGGCGACGATCTCGGCCAGCTCGGGGTCCTCGAGCACCGCCCGCCCGACGAGCGCGAGGTCGAGGGCGGTGGAGACCTGGCCCTCGGCGTCCAGGCCGGAGGTGTTGCGCACGACGGTGTCCGTCGCGCCCACCTCCTCGGCCTTGGCCTGCATGAGCTCGGTGGCCTCGTCGTTGCCGCCGACCAGGCCCGCGAGGGCGGACGCTGCGTCGTTGCCGCTGGCCAGCATCAGGCCGTGCAGCAGGTCGTCGACCCGGTACACCGAGCCCTCGACGACGCCGACCTTGCTGCCCTCGATCGCGGCGTCCTCGTAGGCGATCGTCGCGGTGTTCTCGCGGTCCAGCCGCGGGGCCAGGGCCAGCAGGGTAAGCAGCTTGAGCGTGCTCGCCGGGGCCAGCGGGGTACGCGGGTTGTGCGCGGCGAGAACCTCCCCGGTGTCCACGTCGGCGACCAGCCACGCGCCGGCCTGGACCGCGGGCGGCGGCGGTGCGCCGTCCGGCAGCACGGTGCCCTCGACCGGCAGCTCGGCCGCAGCTTCGGCGCGCGGCGCGCCCGCTGCGGCGACCGATGGGGGGACCAGCAGGAGCGCCGTCAGGACGACGACGACGGCGGCGCGCAGGCTAGGCACGGACATCGCGGACAGCGTAGGGGGCAGCGGCCGCGGACCGCGGGACGCGACGCGCCCGGCTCTTCAGACCTTGCGGGTCAGGAGCGCCTGCTTGACCTCGGCGATCGCCTTCGTGACCTGGATGCCGCGCGGGCATGCATCCGTGCAGTTGAACACCGTGCGGCAGCGCCAGACGCCCTCCCGGTCGTTGAGGATCTCCAGCCGGATGTCGGAGCCGGTGTCGCGGCTGTCGAAGATGAACCGGTGCGCGTTGACGATCGCGGCGGGGCCGAAGTACTGGCCGTCGGTCCAGAACACCGGGCACGACGCCGTGCAAGCGGCGCACAGGATGCACTTGGTCGTGTCGTCGAAGCGCTCGCGGTCCGCCTGGCTCTGCAGCCGCTCGCGGCTCGGCTCGTGGCCGGACGTGATGAGGAACGGCATCACCTCGCGGTAGGACTGGAAGAACGGCTCCATGTCCACGACGAGGTCCTTCTCCACGGGCAGGCCCTTGATCGGCTCGACCGTGATGGGCTTGGCCGGGTTGAGGTCCTTGAGCAGCGTCTTGCAGGCGAGCCGGTTCTTGCCGTTGATGCGCATCGCGTCCGAGCCGCAGACGCCGTGCGCGCACGAGCGCCGGAACGTCAGCGAGCCGTCCTGCTCCCACTTGATCTTGTGCAGCGCGTCGAGCAGCCGGTCGGTGCCGTGGACGCCGACCGTGTAGCTCTCCCAGTGCGGTTCGGCGTCCGTCTCGGGGTTGTAGCGACGGATCCGCAGCGTCACGTCGAAGCTCTGCACCGCGCCGGCCTCGGTCGACGCCTCCGGGTCGACCGGCGGCGGGGTGGTGGGGTCGTTCTGCTGCGCCATCAGTACTTGCGCTCCATCGGCTGGTAACGGGTCACGGTGACCGGCTTGAAGTCGAGTCGGACGTTCCCGTCGACGTCGCGGTAGGCCATGGTGTGGCGCATGTAGTTCACGTCGTCGCGGTTCGGGTAGTCCTCGCGGAAGTGACCGCCGCGAGACTCCTTGCGCTCCAAGGCCCCGGCCACGATCACCTCGGCGAGGTCGAGCAGGAAGCCGAGCTCGACGGCCTCGAGCAGGTCGGTGTTCCACCGCCGGCCCTTGTCCTGCACCGAGACAGCGCGGTACCGATGCTGCAGAGCCTGGATGTCGCTGAGCGCCTGCTTGAGCGTGGCCTCGGTGCGGAACACCTGGGCGTTGCGGTCCATCGTCTCCTGCAGCTCGGCGCGCAGCACCGCGACCCGTTCGCCGTCCGCGCGGCCGCGGATCTCCTCGAGCATGCCGGCCACGGTGGCCTCGGGGGCTTCTGGCAGCTCGACCCTCGGTGCGGCCGAGGCGAACTCGGCGGCGGCGATGCCGGCACGTCGCCCGAACACGTTGATGTCGAGCAGCGAGTTGGTGCCGAGGCGGTTCGCCCCGTGCACGCTCACGCACGCCACCTCGCCCGCCGCGTACAGACCCGGCACGACGGTGTCGTTGTCGGCCAGCACCTCGGTCTCGACGTTGGTGGGCATGCCGCCCATCGCGTAGTGCGCGGTCGGGAACACCGGCACCGGCTCGGTGTACGGCTCGACGCCCAGGTAGGTGCGGGCGAACTCGGTGATGTCCGGCAGCTTGGCGTCGATGTGCGCCGGCTCGAGGTGCGTGAGGTCGAGCAGCACGTAGTCCTTGTTCGGCCCGCAGCCCCGGCCCTCTCGCACCTCGTTGGCCATCGCCCGGGCGACCATGTCGCGCGGCGCGAGGTCCTTGATCGTGGGGGCGTAGCGCTCCATGAAGCGCTCGCCCTCGCTGTTGCGCAGGATGCCGCCCTCGCCGCGCGCGGCCTCGGACAGCAGGATCCCCAGGCCGGCCAGGCCGGTCGGGTGGAACTGGAAGAACTCCATGTCCTCGAGCGGGAGGCCGCGTCGCAGCGCGATGGCCATCCCGTCTCCGGTCAGCGTGTGCGCGTTCGACGTGGTCTTGAAGACCTTCCCCGCGCCCCCGGTCGCGAACACCACCGACTTCGCCTGGAACACGTGGATCTCGCCGGTCGCCAGCTCGTAGGCGACGACGCCGGCCGTGCGGCCCCCGGTGATCAGCAGGTCCAGCACGTAGAACTCGTTGAAGAACTCGACGTCGTGCTTGACGCACTGCTGGTACAGCGTCTGCAGGATCATGTGGCCGGTCCGGTCGGCCGCGAAGCACGACCGGCGCACCGCGGCCTCGCCGTGGTTGCGGGTGTGGCCGCCGAATCGGCGCTGGTCGATGCGCCCCTCCGGCGTCCGGTTGAACGGCAGCCCCATCTTCTCCAGGTCGAGGACCGCGTCGATCGCCTCGCGGCACATGATCTCGGCGGCGTCCTGGTCGACGAGGTAGTCACCGCCCTTGACCGTGTCGAAAGTGTGCCACTCCCAGTTGTCCTCCTCGACGTTCGCCAGGGCGGCGCACATGCCGCCCTGTGCCGCGCCGGTGTGGGAGCGAGTCGGGTACAGCTTGGTGAGGACCGCGGTCCGGGCGCGCTGGCCGGCCTCGAGCGCCGCGCGCATGCCCGCGCCGCCGGCGCCGACGATCACCACGTCGTACCTGTGGGTCTGCATGACGTTCCGCCCTCTCAGCCGCCGCAGAACGCGGGCAGCAGCTCGGCTTCGGCCCCGGTCGGGCACGGGTCGAAGGTGAAGATGACGAGCGTCCCCAGCACCACGACCACGGTGAACGCCGTGTACAGGGCCACCTTGAGCCACACGCGCGTCGCGTCCCGCTCGGCGTAGTCGTTGATGATGGTCCGGACGCCGTTGGTGCCGTGCAGCATGGCGAGCCACAGCATGAGCAGGTCCCAGACCTGCCAGAACGGGTTGGCCCACTTGCCGGCGACGAAGCCGAAGTCGATCGCGTTGATGCCGTCGCCGACCATGAGGTTGACGAACAGGTGCGTGAGGACGAGCACGACGAGCACCACACCCGACAGCCGCATGAACAGCCAGCTGTACAACTCGTAGTTGCTGCGGGTGCTCTTGGTGCGGCGGTAGGGGGAGCGGGGCGCGTCGAGCGCCGGGGCGGTGGCGGCCGGCGTTCCGGGTGCGGTCGTCGACATGGCGGTCACTCCCCGAAGACGTTGCCGAGGTGGCGGATCAGGAACGGCACCATGAGCACCACCCAGATGCCCAGGACGCCGTAGAGCATCTGCTTGTGCAGGCGCGTCCCCTTGGACCAGAAGTCCACCAGCATCACGCGGATGCCGTTCAGCGCGTGGAAGAGCACGGCCGCGACAAGGCCCACCTCGCCGAGCCCGACGACCGGGTTCTTGTACGTGGCGATCACCGTGTTGTAGGCCTCGGGGGACACCCGTACGAGAGCCGTGTCGACGACGTGGACGAGGAGGAACACGAAGATCAGGAAGCCGGTGACGCGGTGCGCCACCCACGACCACATGCCTTCGGCCTGACCTCGGTACAACGTGCCGGCTGGGGCGGTGGGCACGACCGGACTCCCTCCTGGACAGCGGTGTCGCGTCACTCTAATCCGACACGCCGGTGACACCAGGGTCGGGGCACAGACAGTGACCAAGTACTCATTGACACCCGCCCGGGACGCCGCCTGCCAGGATGTCGCCCCGTGGACGACGTCATCGACTCCTTCTGGGCGGTCGTGCCGGCAGGCGGGGCCGGCACCCGGCTCTGGCCTCTCTCACGGGCCGGCGCCCCGAAGTTCCTCCATGACCTGACCGGCGCGGGCCGGACGCTGCTGCAGGGCACCTGGGACCGGCTGGTCCCGCTGGCCGGGCCCGAGCGGGTGCTCGTCGTCACCGGCCGGGCGCACGCGGCCGCGGTCGCCGAGCAGCTGCCCGGTCTGGACGACGCCGGGCTGCTGCTGGAGCCGTCTCCCCGGGACTCGATGGCCGCCATCGGGCTCGCCGCGGCGGTCGTCGCCGAGCGGGAGCCCGACGCGGTGGTCGGCTCCTTCGCCGCCGACCACGTGATCGGGGACGTCGAGACGTTCGCGGCGACGGTGCGCGAGGCCGTCGCCGTGGCCCGCGAGGGGTGGGTCGTGACGATCGGCATCGAGCCGACGGGTCCGGCGACCGGCTTCGGCTACATCCGGGCCGGCGCCCCGCTGGCCGTCCCGGGGGCGCCGTCCGCGCTGGCCGTGGACGCCTTCGTCGAGAAGCCGGACGCCGCGACCGCCGCCGCGTACCTGGCCGAGGGCGGCTACCGCTGGAACGCGGGGATGTTCGTGACGCGCGCCGACGTGCTGCTGGACCAGCTCGCGCTCGAGCACCCGCAGCTGGCCGCCGGCCTGCGCCGGATCGCCCGCGCCTGGCACTCCTCGAGCCGCGACGCCGTCCTCGAGGAGACCTGGCCACAGCTGACGAAGATCGCCATCGACCACGCGGTGGCCGAGCCGGCTGCCGCGGCGGGCAAGGTGGCCGTCGTCCCGGGGCGGTTCTCCTGGGACGACGTCGGCGACTGGGACTCCCTGGCGTCCCTGCTGCCGGTCGCCGGAACCGGCACCGCGGTGCTCGGCGCCGAGCAGGACGTGCTCGCGCTCGGCGGCACCGGCGTCGTCGTGCCGCGCTCGGGG
>JBMOMI010000208.1:0-6158 GCA_049325235.1 Actinomycetota bacterium
GCGGCGGCCGACGCGGTGCGGCTCGAGGCCCCGGACCGGCTGCCGGTGCCCGAGGCCGGCGGGCGGGTCGTCGTCGTCGACGCCGAGAAGGTCGCGGTCGTCGACGCGCCGATGTGGCTGCAGCGCGCGGATCTCGGCGCGCTGCTGCCGGTGCCGCTGGGCACGGCGGAGGCCGTCGCGGACCTGCTCGACCTGGACCTGGCCTCGGAACGGGCCGCCGGGCAGGTCACCGGCACCGGCACGCAGAGCGAGGTGCCCGAACCGGTGCGGTGGCTCCTGCCGGGTTGTCCGCCGCGGTGGCGGGAGCACGAGACGCTGACCGTCGACGGGGTGGCCGTGGACTGGTGGGTCGACGGCCACGGCACGACGGCCGTCGTCCACGCCGTGACCCTGGCCGGGCTGGCTCGCGGGCTGGCCCAGGCGGCGGGGCGCTGGGACCTCCGGCTGCCGGTCGAGGCGGTGCTGCTCGATCCGGGTGCCGCCGCGGAGGTGCTCGCCGAGCAGGTCATGATCGGGAATAGGAGTTGAGTCTCCTGCGCTCAATTTGACGCCACGACATCGGTGAGAACGTCGAGGGGGTGAGCACATGGCACTTCCGGTTCAGCGCAGAAGTGAGCTGCAGACCTGGAACCCGTTCCGCGAGCTCGACGACCTCCACGAGCGGATGGCCAGACTGCTCGAGACCAGCCTTGGCGACGTCCGGGCGAACGCGCTGACGGGATGGGCCCCGGCGGTCGACATCGAGGAGACTGACGAGGCGTTCGTCGTCGAGGCCGAGCTGCCGGGCGTCAAGCGCGAGGACGTCACGGTGGAGCTGCGGCAGAACGAGCTGACCATCCACGGCGAGGTCAAGGAGCGCGAGCGCAAGGGGGTGCTGCGCCGGCAGACGCGCCGCACGGGCCAGTTCGACTACCGCGTCGTCCTCCCGTCGGAGGTGGACGCGGACCACGTCGAGGCCAGCCTCTCGGAGGGCGTTCTCCGGGTGCAGGTCCGCAAGGCGCAGCAGGCCACGCCGCGCCGGATCGAGATCACCGCGTCCTGACCACCGGCTCCCGGCTCGGGTTCCGGGACACATGGGCGGCGGGGCTGGGTCCCGCCGCCCATCGAGGGTCGGTGCTGCTGCTCGCGCTGGTGCTCAACTGGATGGGCGCCTCCTTGCTCCTGGCACCCCAGGAGCGCGTGCCGGTGTCCTACGCGTTCTTCCGAGAGCAGGTGGAAGCCGGCATCGCCCGGGAGAGCGCGGCCCCGCCGCCGGTGGGCGCGCCGACCGCGCACCCGGCGGGGTGACGCCTGGGGCCCACCGGGTCAGCCCGGCGGGTCGTCGTCCCGCGTGGACACCTCCCGGTGGTGCAGGTACGCCAGGCCCAGGACGCCGAGGCCCGCCCCGGCGGCGCACGTCCAGATCCACCAGCCGCGGCCGGTGAGCACGAGGGTGTCCCGCATGATCAGCGTGACCAGCAGCAGGGCCAGCCACACGACGATGCCGACCAGCACGGCCCGGCGGTCGTCGGTCTTCAGCGGCTCCGGCGCCGGACGACGCTCGTGGGGACGCAGGTAGAGCCGCACGAGGCGAAGCCTAGGCCACACGGCCGGCGCGACCTCTGGCACGATTCGCCCCCGTGGCTACCGAGACGTCCACTCGCACCCGGTCACCGCTCGACCGCTACTTCCGGATCACCGAGCGGGGGTCCACCGTCGGCCGTGAGGTCCGCGGGGGCCTGGCGACCTTCTTCACGATGGCCTACATCATCGTCCTCAACCCGCTGATCATCGGGACCGTCCCCGACGGCAGCGGCGGGTTCCTCGGCGGCGGTGACGGGCCCGACCTCGAGATGGTGGCCGCCGCGACCGCGCTCGTCGCCGGGCTGATGTCCATCGCGATGGGCGTGTTCGCCAACTACCCGCTGGCTCTGGCGGCCGGGCTCGGGCTCAACGCGTTCGTGGCGTTCGGGATCGCCGGACTGCCGGAGATGACGTGGGCGGACGCGATGGGGCTCGTCGTCCTCGAGGGCCTCATCATCCTCGTCCTCGTGCTGACCGGGTTCCGGGAGGCGGTGTTCCGCGCCGTCCCGGGCCAGCTGAAGACCGCGATCAGCGTGGGCATCGGCCTGTTCATCACGATCATCGGCCTGTTCGACGCCGGGTTCGTCCGCAAGCCGGCCGGGCCGACCCCCGTCGAGCTCGGCATCGGGGGGTTCCTCGCCGGCTGGCCGACGCTCGTGTTCGTCATCGGCCTGGCGCTGATCGTCGTCATGATGGCGCTCGGCCTCAAGGGCGCCATCCTCGGCGGCATCGTCGCGGCGACCGCGCTCGCCGTCCTGGTGGAGTCCGTGGCGCAGCTCGGCCCGCAGATCGGGGACGACGGTCAGGTGCGTGACCCGCGGGCCTGGGGGCTGAACGTCCCCGCGCTGCCCGAGGAGTGGGTCTCCGCGCCGGACTTCGGCCTGCTCGGCCAGTTCAGCCTGCTCGGGTCGGTCTCGAAGATCGGCATCGTGAGCGTCGTCCTGCTCGTGTTCACGCTGATGCTCGCGGACTTCTTCGACACGATGGGCACGATGGTCGCCATCGGCAAGGAGGGCGACCTGCTCGACGCCGACGGGAACCCGCCGAACACCCGCCGGATCCTCGTCGTGGACTCGGTGGCGGCGGCCGCCGGCGGCGCAGCCAGCGTGTCCAGCAACACCAGCTACATCGAGTCGGCCACCGGGGTCGGCGAGGGTGCCCGCACCGGGCTGGCGTCCGTGGTCACCGGGGTCGCCTTCCTGCTCGCCACGTTCCTGGCGCCGGTGGTCTCGATCGTCCCGTACGAGGCGGCGACCCCGGCCCTGGTCGTCGTCGGCTTCCTCATGATGACCCAGGTCAAGGGCATCGACTGGGACGACCTGGAGATCGCGCTGCCCGCGTTCCTGACGATCGTGCTGATGCCGTTCACGTACTCGATCACCGCCGGGATCGGCGCCGGCTTCGTCGCGTACGTCGTGCTGAAGATGGCGCGCGGCAAGGCGCGCCAGGTGCACCCGCTGATGTGGGGCGTGTGCGTGCTCTTCGTCGTGTACTTCGCGATCGACCCGGTGAAGCAGGCGCTCGGCGTCTCCTGACCTGCCCGGCACCACCCGAACGGGTGGCGGAACTCCATGATCACGGGGAAGGGGAGGGGTCGACAGGTCGTTAGCGAAGGTAATGACCTACGCTAAGGGCATGCCCTCACCTTCCTCCACCGCCAACCCGCCGGCCGCGGCCTGCCGCCCGGCCGCGCTCGCGGCGGACCTGCGGGTCGCGCTGATGCGGTCGGTCCGCCGGCTGCGGCAGGAGAAGAGCAGCGAGTCCATCACCGACGGCCAGTACTCCGTGCTCGCGTGGCTCGAGAAGCACGGACCGATGACGCCGCGCGAGCTCGCCGACCACGAGCACGTGCAGCCGCCCTCGATGACCCGCACCGTCAACGCCCTGGTGGACGCCGGGCTCGTCACGCGCGCCGACCACCCGGAGGACGGGCGGCAGGTGCTCGTCGCCGTCACCGAGGCGGGGGCGAGGGAGGTGCGGGAGACGCGCAAGCGCCGGGACGCCTGGCTGGCCAAGCGGCTGGCTGAGCTGACGCCCGAGGAGCGCGAGGTGCTGGCCCGCGCGGCGGAGATCCTGCGCCGGGTGGTGGCCCGGTGAGCCCCACGTTCCGGTCGCTCCACATCTTCAACTACCGGCTCTGGGCCATGGGCGCGATCGTCTCCAACACCGGGACGTGGATGCAGCGCGTGGCACAGGACTGGCTGGTGCTGACGGTCCTGACGGACAACTCCGGTGTCGCGGTCGGCGTCACGACCGGCCTGCAGTTCGCGCCGATGCTGCTGCTCAGCCCGTGGGCCGGGCTGCTCGCCGACCGGCTCCCGCAGCGGCGGCTGCTCGTGGCCACCCAGTCCCTCAGCGGCCTGTGGGGCCTGGTCCTCGGCCTCCTCGTGATGACGGACACCGCCCAGCTCTGGCACGTGTACGCCCTGGCGACGCTGCTCGGCGTCACGGCCGCCATCGACGCGCCGGCCCGGCAGACCTTCGTCGCGGCGATGGTGCCGACGGAGGCGCTGTCGAACGCGGTGAGCCTCAACAGCGCGTCGTTCCATGCCGGGCGCCTGGCCGGGCCCGCGATCGCCGGTGGCCTCATCGCGGCCCTCGGCAGCACCGGCCCCGTGTTCATCCTCAACTCGGTCACCTTCGCGGCGACCGTGGTGGCCCTGCTGCTCATGCGCCCGCACGAGCTGTACCCGATGGAGCGCGCCAGCCGCGGCAAGGGGGCCATCCGCGACGGGCTGCGGTACGTGCGGGGGCGGCCGGACATCCTGATGATCCTGTTCATCGTCGGGGCGGTCGGCACGTTCGGCTTCAACTTCCAGCTGACGACCGCGCTGATGGCCCGGCTCGAGTTCGGGCAGGACGCCGGCGGCTACGGCCTGCTCGGGTCGATCATGGCGATCGGGTCGCTCACCGGAGCGCTGCTCGCCGCCCGCAGGGAACGGCCCCGCCTGCGCCTCGTCGTGGCCGCCACGGCCGCGTTCGGCGTCACCGCCACCGCGGCGGCCCTCATGCCGACCTACGAGCTGTTCGCGCTGTCCCTCATCCCCGTGGGGCTCAGCGCGCTGACCCTGATGACCGCCGCCAACGCGACCGTGCAGATGTCCACCACCCCGTCGATGCGGGGTCGCGTGATGGCGCTCTACATGGCGATCTTCATGGGCGGGACGCCGATCGGCTCCCCGGCCATCGGCTGGGTCGGTGAGACGTTCGGCGCCCGCTGGACGATCGCCATCGGCGGCATCGTCTCGCTCGTCGTGGCCGCGGCGGCCGTGCTCCACGTCGTCCGCACCCGCGACGTCGTCGTCCGCTACCGCCGCACCGAGCGCCCGCACCTCGTCGTCGAGGTCGGCCTGCCGGACGACGCCCCGCCGCGGGAGGCGGCGCGCCGCCGGATGGCCGCCGACCACGCGAGGGACACCGCCAGCGCCGCCTGACCCGACCCGGATTCCTTGATCACGGCGAAGTGCATGATCACCGGGGAGGGGTGGGTCAGGGGGTCAGGAAGGCGCCGACCGGGCAGAGCCCGAGCACGAGCTCGACCGGGTTGCCGGCGGCGTCCACGCACCGCTGGCCCGGGCCGGGCAGCGTCGCGACCACCAAGGCGACCGGCGACGTCGGCGCCGGTGACGGTGCGGGGGCCGGTGCCGGGGCCGGGGCACCACCGCCGACCACCTGCCCGACCGCTCCGGTGACCGCCCCGACCGCCCCGGAGACCGGGTCGCTCGCGGGCGACGGGGGAGCACTCGGCCGCAGGCGGGGGAGCCTGGTCGCCGCCGGACGGCGACGCGGTCTGCTCGGGTGCGGGGGCGGGAGCCGGCTGCGCGGGCTGGGACACCGGCTGCCCCGCCTCGGCCGTCCGGCCGGTCCGAGCGGCGGGCAGCGCCGCCGCGCTGACCTCGCTCTCGCCGCGGGCGTAGGCCGCCGCGATCGCCATCACCGTGCGCACGTAGGAGTCCGAGCGGTTGTAGCGGTACACCGCCCGGTAGCGGTCGGTGGCGGTGCGCAGGTCTCCCGGGCCCGAGCACAGGTACACGCCGGTCGCGGCCGCCGCGTCGTCGATGTCCTGCGGGTCCCGGACGCCGTCCGGCTCGGCGTCCGAGCCGACGGTGCGCCACGTGCCGGGGATGAACTGCATCGGGCCCACGGCCCGGTCCCACGTGGCGTCCCGGTCGAGCCGCCCGCCGTCGCTGTCGCTGATCGCGGCGACGCCCGGCCGCCCGTCCAGCGGGATGCCGTAGATGCCGGGCCGGGCCACGCCGGCGGCGTCCAGGCCGTTGCCGCCGAACCGGCCGTGGTTGCTCTCCACCTTGCCGATCGCCGCCACGAGCGCCCAGTCCAGGTTGCACGCCGGGTCCGCCGCCCGCAGCAGCCGCTCGCTGTGCCGGTAGGCCTGCAGGGCGCGGGCCGGGATCCCGTCGGAGTCGATGCGCACGCGACCCGACGACGGCGAGCCGTCCGCGGTGACCGGCGCCGGCAGCTCGAGCGCCGGGGCGACCCCGTCGGACGCGGTCACGCTGGCCGGCGACTCCACCGCCCGGTCCGGCACGTCCGGCACCGCCTCCGGAGCCGGGGCGGACACCCCGCCGGCGCCCGCC
>JBMOMI010000209.1:0-6128 GCA_049325235.1 Actinomycetota bacterium
CGCTGCTCGGGGCCGCGGTGCTGCTGCTCGGCGGACGCCGCACCGACCGCTGGGGGCACTGGTTCGGCGTGGCGATGAGCTGGGCCGCGTTCGTCGTCGGCGCGGCCGTCTTCGTCGAGATGCTCGGCGCGCCCGCCGAGGAGCGCGCCCGGTCGCTGCACCTGTTCGAGTGGGTGCCGGCCGGCGCGCTGACCGTGGACGCCGGCCTGCTGGTCGACCAGCTGTCGATGACGTTCGTGCTGCTGGTGACGTTCGTCGGCTCGCTGATCCACGTGTACTCCGTGGCGTACATGGAGCACGACGCCGACCGCCGGCGCTTCTTCGCCTACCTCAACCTGTTCGTCGCCGCGATGCTGCTGCTGGTGCTCGCGGACAGCTACCTGCTGCTGTTCGTCGGCTGGGAGGGCGTCGGCCTGGCCTCCTACCTGCTCATCGGGTTCTGGAACTACCGGCCCGACTACGCCGCGGCGGCCAAGAAGGCCTTCGTCGTCAACCGGGTCGGCGACTTCGGGATGCTGATCGCGATCTTCGCGATGTTCAGCACGTTCGGCGCGGTCGACTTCGCCACGGTCCTCGGCAGCACCGACGCCGCCTCCGAGGCAGCGCTCACCCTGATCGGGCTGATGCTGCTGCTCGGCGCCTGCGGGAAGTCGGCCCAGTTCCCGCTCCAGTCCTGGCTCGGCGACGCGATGGCCGGCCCCACACCGGTGTCCGCGCTGATCCACGCCGCGACGATGGTGACCGCCGGCGTGTACCTCGTCGTCCGCTCGGGGCCGGTCTTCGACGCAGCTCCGACCGCCCAGGTGGTCGTGGTGGTGGTCGGCGCCGTCACCCTCCTGTTCGGTGCCTTCGTCGCCATGGCCAAGGACGACATGAAGAAGGCGCTCGCCGGCTCGACGATGTCCCAGATCGGCTACATGATCCTCGCTGCCGGCCTGGGGCCGGTCGGCTACGTCTACGCGATCTTCCACCTGCTCACGCACGGTTTCTTCAAGGCAGGCATGTTCCTCGGTGCCGGCTCGGTCATGCACGCCATGGACGACCAGGTCGACATGCGTCGCTTCGGCGACCTCGCAGGCCGGATGAGGACCACGTGGCTGACGTTCGGTGCTGGCTGGCTGGCCATCATCGGGTTCCCGTTCCTGTCCGGCTTCTGGAGCAAAGACAAGATCATCGAAGCGGCCTACGTGGGCGAGGGCTGGCGACCGTGGCTGTTCGGCACCGTCGCGCTCCTCGCGGCTGGCTTGACCGCGCACTACGCGTCCCGGATGTTCTTCATGACCTTCCACGGGCGCCGGCGATGGGACGCCACCCAGCACCCGCACGAGGCGCCGGCCCTGATGACGGTGCCGATGATCGTGCTGGCCGTCGGCTCCGTCGCCCTGGGAGGGCTGCTCGTGATCGGGGGAGCGCTGACCAACTGGCTGGAGCCGGCCGTCGGGTACGCCCACGACGCCGAGCCGGTCCTACCCGTGCCGGTGATCACCGGGCTGACGCTGCTCGTCGTCCTCGCCGGCGCGCTGGTGGCCTGGCGCCAGTACGCCGTGGCCGAGGTGCCGGTCACCCAGCCCCGCGGGTCCCTGGCCACCCGTGCCGCCCGCCGGGACCTGTACCAGGACGACGTCAACGAGGCCCTGTTCATGCGGCCCGGCCAGTACCTGACGCGGTCGCTGGTCTTCGTCGACAGCCGGGGCGTCGACGGCGCCGTCGGCGGCCTCGCGTCGGCGGTGGGCGGGATCGCCGGCCGGCTGCGCCGGCTGCAGACCGGCTTCGTCCGCTCCTACGCCGCCTCGATGCTCGGCGGTCTCGTGGTCCTGCTCCTGACGCTCGTGGTGGTGAGGTGACGTGCTGAGCTCCAGCTTCCCCTGGCTCACGACGGCGGGCCTGGTCCCGCTCGTCGGGGCGCTCGTGGTCTGGCTGCTGCCGGCCCCCACCCGCCGCCTGGCCCGGCCGGTCGCGCTCGCCGTCTCCGTGCTCACGCTGCTCGTCGTGGTCGGGATGGCGCTGTCCTTCGACGTCGCGCAGGCCGGCACCCACCAGTTCACCGAGACCTACAGCTGGATCCCGCAGCTGGGCGTCTCCTACGCCCTGGGGGTCGACGGGATCGGCCTGACGATGGTGGCCCTCGCCGCCGTCCTGACGCCCGTCGTCATCCTCGCGAGCTGGCACGACGCGGGTGTGGACCCGTCGCGCGTGCGGACGTTCTTCGCCCTGGTCCTCGTCCTCGAGACGATGATGATCGGGGTGTTCGCCGCCCGGGACCTTTTCCTGTTCTACGTGTTATTCGAGGCGATGCTCATCCCGATGTACTTCCTCATCGGGAGCTTCGGCGGGCCCCAGCGGCGCTACGCGGCGGTGAAGTTCCTGCTGTACAGCCTGCTCGGCGGGCTGGTCATGCTCGTCGCCGTCATCGCCCTGTACGTGCAGGGGCCGGGCGGACCGGAGGGCTTCCTCCTCGACAACCTCGTGGGCCTGGAGCTGTCGGAGACCGCCGGCCGGCTGATGTTCCTCGGCTTCTTCGTCGCCTTCGCGATCAAGGCGCCGATGTGGCCCGTGCACACCTGGCTCCCGGACGCCGCGGGTCAGGCGCCCCCAGGGGCGGCGGTCCTGATGGTGTCCGTGATGGACAAGGTCGGCACGTTCGGCATGATCACGCTCGGCCTGCCGCTGTTCCCGGAGGCGAGCCGGTGGGCGGCGCCGGCGATCGCGGTCCTCGCGGTGATCTCGATTCTCTACGGTGCGTTACTCGCGATCGGACAGACCGACGCGATGCGGTTCATCGCCTACACCTCGGTGTCCCACTTCGGGTTCATCGTGCTCGGCATCTTCGCGATGACGTCGCCCGGCCAGAACGGCGCCGTGCTCTACATGGTCAACCACGGCTTCACGACCGGCGCGATGTTCCTCGTCGTGGGGATGCTCATCGCGCGGCGCGGCTCGGCGCGGATCACCGACTACGGCGGGGCCCAACGGGTCACGCCGCTGCTCGCCGGCACGTTCCTCGTCGCCGGTCTGTCGAGCCTGGCGCTGCCCGGCCTGTCGAGCTTCGTCAGCGAGTTCCTCGTGCTCGTCGGCACGTACGCCCGCTACCCGTGGGCCGCCGTCCTCGGGGCGGTCGGCGTCATCCTCGCCGCCGTGTACATCCTGCTCATGTACCAGCGGATGTTCACCGGACAGGTACCCGAACCCGTCAAGGCGCTGCCCGACATGCGGGCCCGCGAGGCGTGGGCGGTGGCGCCGCTGATCGCCGTCATCATCGCCCTCGGGGTCTACCCCAAGCCCGTGCTCGACGTCCTCGAACCCGCCGTGCAGCGGACCATGGAGGAGGTCGGCGCCACCGACCCGCAGCCGGCCGTGTCCGGTGCCGCGACCGCCGAAGGAGCTGACCAGTGACGCCGTTCGCCGCGCCCGGGACGACGTTCACGCCGCCGGAGATCGACTGGGCCGCGCTGTCGCCGGTCCTCGTCGTCGTCGGGGCGGCGGTGGTCGGCGTCCTGGTCGAGGCGTTCGCGCCACGCCGGGGGCGCCGGTTCGTCCAGCTCGCGCTGTCGGTCGCCGCGCTGGCCGCCGCCCTGGTCGTGGTCGTGCTGCGCTGGGGGACCGTCGAGCAGAACCTCGTCGGGGTGTCGGCGCTCTTCGACCACCGGGTGAGCCTGTTCCTCACCGCCACGCTGCTCGTGCTGGGCCTGGTCGCGGTGCTGGCGATGGCCGAGCGGGGCGAGAGCGGCGACCCGTTCGCGCCCCAGGCCGCCGCGGTGCCGGGGTCCCCCTACGAGGACGCCGCGCGCCGCGCCGGGCTGGAGCAGACCGAGGTCTTCCCGCTGACGCTGTTCGCGCTCGGCGGGATGATCGTGTTCGCCACCGCCGCCGACCTGCTGACGATGTTCGTCGCGCTCGAGGTCTTCTCGCTGCCGCTGTACGTGCTCGCCGCCCTGGCCCGCCGGCGCCGCCTGCTGTCGCAGGAGGCGACGGTGAAGTACTTCCTGCTCGGCGCGTTCTCGTCCGGGCTGTTCGTCTACGGCGTCGCGCTGATCTACGGCACGACCGGCACGGTGAGCCTGCCCGGCATGCTGCAGCGGATGGCGCAGGGCGGTGCCACCGAGCTGCTGGCCACGCCGGACGGGGAGCCGAGCCTCATGCTCCTCGTCGGCATCGTCCTGGTGATCAGCGGCCTGCTGTTCAAGATCGGCGCGGTGCCGTTCCACGCCTGGACGCCGGACGTCTACACCGGCGCCCCCACGCCCGTGACCGGCTTCATGGCGGCGTGCACGAAGGTCGCCGCGTTCGGCGCCCTGCTGCACCTGCTGTTCTACGCGCTGCCGATCAACGTGCTCCAGGAGTCGTGGGGGCTGGTGATCGCGGTCGTCGCGGTCGCGACGATGGTCGTCGGCGGTGTCGTCGCCGTCGTCCAGACCGACATCAAGCGGATGCTCGCCTACTCCTCGATCGCGCACGCGGGCTTCATCCTCACCGCGATGGCGACGTCCACGGTGCCGGACGCCCGCCCGCTGTCGATCAGCGGCGTCCTGTTCTACCTGCTGGCCTACGGCTTCATGACGATCGGCGCCTTCGCCGTGGTGTCGCTCGTGCGCGAGCGGGACGCGGAGGACAACGTCACCGGGGAGGCGACGCACCTGGCGCAGTGGGCCGGGCTCGGGCAGCGCTCGCCGGTGCTGGCGGGCGTCTTCACGCTGTTCCTCCTCGCGATGGCGGGCATCCCGTTGACGAGCGGGTTCACCGGCAAGTACGCGGTGTTCCTCGCGGCGGTCGAGGGCGGCTACACCTGGCTCGCCCTCGTCGGCGTCCTGGTCAGCGTGGTCACCGCGTTCTTCTACGTCCGCGTGATCGTGCTGATGTACTTCTCCTCGCCGCCGGCCACGCCGACCGCCGTTGCCCTGCCGAGCCCGCTGATGGGCGCCGCGATCGCCGTCGGCGCCGCGGTCACCGTCGTGCTCGGTGTGCTGCCGGCTCCGGTGCTCGACCTGGCGGCCAGCACGCTGGCGCTGCCGTGACCGGATCGCCGTCGTCCCGCGCCGGGACGGTGGAGGGCGCCTGGGGCCTGCCGGTGGCCGACCCGGCGCTCGCGGACGACGTCTCGGCGAGGCTCGAGGTCGTCGAGAGCCGGCTGCGGGAGGCCGTGTCGCACGCCGACGAGCTGGCGGACTCGGTGTCGCGCCACCTCGTCCAGGCCGGGGGCAAGCGGGTCCGGCCGATGCTGACCCTGCTCGCGTCCCACCTCGGTGACCCGGCCCGTCCCGAGGTGCTCGACGCCGCGGTCGTCGTCGAGCTGACCCACCTCGCGACGCTGTACCACGACGACGTGATGGACTCCGCGCCCGTGCGCCGCGGCGCCCCCGCCGCGCACGCCGTGTGGGGCAACTCGGTGGCCATCCTCACCGGCGACCTGCTGTTCGCGCGGGCCTCCCGCATCGTCGCCGGGCTCGGCCCGCAGGCGGTCCGGGTGCAGGCGGCGACGTTCGAGCGGCTGTGCCTGGGCCAGCTCCACGAGACCGTCGGTCCCCGGCCCGGCGAGGACCCGGTGCAGCACTACCTGCAGGTGCTGGCCGACAAGACCGGCTCGCTCATCGCGACGTCCGGGCGGTTCGGCGCGGAGTTCGCCGGCTGCCGCCGTGAGGTCGTCGAGGTGCTCGTCGACTACGGCGAGAAGGTGGGCGTCGCCTTCCAGCTGGCGGACGACGTCATCGACCTCGCCGGCACCGAGACCGGCAAGACACCCGGCACCGACCTGCGGGAGGGCGTCCCGACGCTGCCGGTGCTGCTGCTGCGGCGGGCCGCCTCCGCCGGCGACGCGGCCGCCCGTGACCTCGTCGGGCGCCTGGACGGCGACCTGTCGGACGACGCCGAGCTCGCCGACGTCGTCGCCGCGCTGCGGGAGCACCCCGCGACCGAGCAGGCGCGGCTGGAGGCCCAGCGCTGGGCGGCCGCCGCCGTCGCCACGCTGGAGGCGCTGCCGGACCGCCCGGCGCGCCACGCCCTCGCCGCCTTCGCGCACGGCGTCGCCGACCGCACGCGCTAGACCCCCTCCCTCGCGCGTGTGTGAGCCTGCCGGGCAACACACCCAGCGTGTCGCCCGGCAGGCTCACACTCGATCTTCAGGAGCCGACGAC
>JBMOMI010000210.1:0-6117 GCA_049325235.1 Actinomycetota bacterium
TCGGCGCCGACCGGACGGACGTTGCCTCGTACACGCGTTCGACGTAGGGTGGCGTCATGGTCGCCCACGTGCAGGCGTCGCTGCTCGACGCTGTCGACGACGACCGACCCCGGCTGGGCCCGCTCGGCGGCCTGCGGCGGACGCCGCTGGCCTCGGGGGCCTGGGTCGACCACCTGCCCGGGTGGGTCGCCGGCTCCGACGCCCTCTTCCGAGAGCTGCTGGAGCGCGTCCCGTGGCGGGAGGAGCGCCGCCGGATGTACGACCGGGTGGTGGAGGTGCCTCGACTGCTGTGCTGGTACGGCGAGGGTGCGCCGCTGCCGTCCCCGGTGCTCGAGCAGGCCCGGGACGCCCTGTCCGCCCACTACGCCGCCGAGCTGCGGGAGCCGTTCCGGACCGCCGGGCTGTGCTGCTACCGCGACGGGCGGGACAGCGTCGCGTGGCACGGCGACACGATCGGGCGCAGCGCCACCGAGGACACCATGGTGGCGATCGTCTCTCTCGGCTCTCCTCGCCGCCTGCTGCTGCGTCCGCGCGGTGGCGGCCAGACGCTCGGCTTCTCGCTGGGCCACGGCGACCTGGTCGTCATGGGCGGCTCCTGCCAGCGCACGTGGGAGCACGCCGTCCCCAAGACCGCTCGGCCAGTCGGCCCGCGGGTCAGCGTGCAGTTCCGCCCGCGAGGCGTCCGCTGAGCGACGGTGTCGTCCCGGCGGCGCGCTGGACGGCGTCCCGAGTCCTCTCGAGCATCGAGGTCGCCTCCGCGAGCCCCCGGCCGATCGCCGTCAGCCCCATCCGGCCGTCGATCGCGAGACCTGACAGCATGTGCAGGACGACGCCCGTGCGGGTGACCGGGTCGAACGCCAGGCCCGCCTGCCGCACCGCGGCGATCGCCCGGGCCGCCGGCAGTCCCAGCCATGCGGCGTCCACCAGGTTGTCGGTCGCGCAGTAGCTGCGTGTCGTCCCGTCGGCCGTCAGCCACTGACCCGGGTCCGGGTCGTAGCGGCCGGGTGCGAGGTTCCGCAGGACGGTGTACGGGTGCGTCGTCCCGCCCTTGCGGAGGTTGATCTCCAGACCGTAGACCCGCCACCGTCCGTCCGCGTCGCCGACGGCGACGAAGTCGAGGCTGAAGCGTCCGCGGGCGCCGCGCCGGGCCAAGGCCTCCCCGACCGCCGCGCCGTGCCGCGCCAGCTCGGCCGCGTACGGCAGGCGGGCGGGGAAGGTGCATCCCAGGTAGACCTGCCCGGACGGGCCGCCCACCACCTGCTCGTGGGTGGCCAGGACCGTGACGGTGCCGTCGGGGGAGATGTCCACCTGCGTGCTGGGCGTCGTCGTGGCGCCGCCGCCCAGCAGCTCCTCGACGATCCCGCCGCCGTGCAGGGCCCGCAGGTACCAGAGGGGCAGCGCCCGGACCGAGGCCTCCACGCGGTCCCGGGTCGTGTCGGGTTCCAGCGGGACGACCATGTTGCCGTCACCGGCGCCGCTGTCGTCGAGCTTGACCACGACGCCGGGAGCCAGCGGGCGGGCGGCGTGCACCGACATCGTGGCCGCCACGACGTCGTCCACGGTCCGGACGTCCTCGGAGCCGGCCGGCACCGGGACGCCGGCGTCGCGCAGCAGCCGACGCCCGCCGCTCTTGTACCCCAGGGGCCACAGGTCCGGGGCCGTGCCGTTGACGGGCACGCCCAGGTGGCGGGCGACCTCCACCTCGTCGGTGGTGACGTTCCACGGCTCGATGAACGCGAGCCTCCCGGCCAGCCGGGAGGCCAGGTGCGCCATGAGGTCGGGCCGGTCGAGCAGCTTGGCCGCCACCGGACGGTGGCTCCGGTCGGGCACGACGAGCGTCGAGAACCGGGACCGGACGTCCGCGCGCAGCCTGGCGGGAGCGAGACCGACGTAGTAGTCGAGCACCTCCGGGGCGGGCGGCTCCGAGCAGATGAAGATCATCTCGCAGTCCCGGATCCGGTGCAGCATGAGCTGGCCGACCAGGAACCGGTGCTCCAGCGCCAGGAGCCGGTCGGCGTAGTGGGACAGCAGCGACTCCCCGATGCTGAACGACGGCAGGAGCACGACGGTGTGCGGCACGCCGGAGCCGGGCCGGTTCGCCGCGCAGGCCTCCGCCAGGCGTGCCTGCAGCTCGGGGAACGTCAGCATCCGCGCCGTCCGTCCCGCCCGGTCTCCCCGCCGACAAGGATGCCCGGTGCCGGCGCGTCCCGTCGACGGGCGCCGGCCCTAGGCTCGCCGGCGTGCTGCGCGTGGGACTGACCGGGGGCACCGGGGCGGGCAAGTCGACGGTGGCGCGCCGGCTGGCCGAGCTCGGCGCCGTCGTCGTGGACGCCGACCAGCTGGCTCGGGAGGTCCTGGCCCCCGGCAGCGAGGGACTGGCCGCCGTCGCCGCACGGTTCGGCGAGGGCGTCCTGACCTGCGAGGGGACGCTGGACCGTGCCGCGCTGGCGGCGCGGGTGTTCGCCGACGCCGGCGCCCGCCGCGCGCTCGAGGAGATCACCCACCCGCGGATCGCGGCCCGGACCGCGGCACTCGTCGCAGCGGCCCCGCCGGACGCGGTGGTCGTGCACGACGTCCCGCTGCTCGTGGAGAAGCGGATGGGGGCCGCCTACCACCTGGTGGTCGTGGTGCACGCCGACGAGGAGACGCGGGTGCGACGCCTGGCCCGGTCCGGGCGGATGAGCGAGGCCGACGCCCGGGCACGGGTGCGCGCCCAGGCCACGGATGCCGAGCGGCGCGCCGCCGCAGACGTGTGGCTGGACAACTCGGCCACCGAGCCGGCGCTGCTGGACGCCGTGGACCGGCTGTGGCGGCAGCGCCTCGTGCCGTTCGAGGAGAACGTGCGGCTGCGCCGCCGGTCGCGGCGTCCGGAGGTGCTCACCCTGACCGCCCCGGACCCGACGTGGCCGGCGCAGGCCGCACGCCTCGTCGCACGGGTGGACCTGGCTGCGGGCTCGCTGGGCCGCGGGACGGCGCACATCGGGTCGACGTCCGTGCCGGGTCTGGTGGCCAAGGACGTCATCGACCTGCAGCTCGGGGTGGCGTCGCTGGAGGACGCCGACGCGCTGGCCGACCGGCTCGCGGACGCCGGCTTCCCCCGGGTCGACCACGTCACCGCCGACGAGCCCAAGCCGGCGGGCACCGGCCCCTGGCCGAAGCGCCTCCACGGTGGCGCGGACCCGCAGCGGGTCGTCCACCTCCACGTGCGCGAGGTCGGCAGCGAGGGGTGGACCTTCGCCCTCCTGTTCCGCGACTGGCTGCGCGCCGAGTCCTCGGCGCGGGCCGACTACGAAGCCGAGAAGCAGCGGCTCGCTGCTGCGCACCGGCTGGCCTCGGACTACGCGGCCGCCAAGGAGCCGTGGTTCGACCAGGCCCACGCACGTGCGGTGGAGTGGGCGGCGCGAACGGGATGGCGCCCGCCGCAGCACTGACGTACACGGGCAGGACCTCCCGAACACGTTGTGACGCAAGGGATCTGGTGTGGACTCGGACAGAACGGGGACTCCGCCGGGCGATGTTGCGTGACGCTCCGTGGACCGGCGCCCGAAAAGCCTGTGTTGGCGCCGGCTCTGCGTGATTCCATCGGCAAAGACCTGGCAATGGCCCGGCGGTCGTCGCCCTCTCGACCGCCATCGTTTACCTCGCGTCTACAGGCGCGGGCTCGGGGGAGGTCGGGACGGCCACGTCCTCAGCGCTTTGGGGGTCCGATGTCGCAGCCCGTGTCCTCTGCCCGTCACGTCGGGACCGTGCCACCGGTCCGCCTGCCCGTCCAGCGGTCCGGTGCGTCGAGCGTCACCGTCGTCGTCCCGACCCGCAACGAGCAGGGCAACGTCGGCCCGCTCGTCAGCAGGCTCGACTCCGCGCTCCGCGGCGGGACCGCCGAGGTGCTGTTCGTCGACGACAGCGACGACGCGACCCCTGAGGCGGTCATCCGCGCCTCGGCGTCGGCGTCCGTGCCGGTCCGCCTGATCCACCGGGACGGCCCGGCGCGGGCCGGCGGGCTGGGCAGCGCCGTGGCGCACGGTCTGGCCGACTCGGAGGCGACCTGGGTGGTGGTCATGGACGGCGACCTGCAGCACCCGCCGGAGCTGGTGCCACGGCTCGTCGCGGCGGGGGACTCGGGTGCGCTGGACCTGGTCGTCGCCAGCCGGCACGTGCCCGGTGGTGACGAGTCGGGGCTCTCCGGATGGACCCGCCGGGCCGTCTCACACGCCGCGATCGCCGTGACGCACCTGGTCTGCCCGGCGCTGCGCGGCATCAGCGACCCGATGAGCGGCTGCTTCGCCGTGCGGCGCTCGGCGGTCGACCCCACGGTGCTGCGACCGCGAGGCTTCAAGATCCTCGTCGAGATCCTGGCCCGGCATCCCCACCTGCGCACCAGCGAGCTCGGTTTCGTCATGGCCCAGCGGCACGACGGCGAGAGCAAGGCCTCCGTGCGCGAGGGCTGGAACTTCCTCGTGCTCCTCCTGGCGCTGCAGGTGCGTCGGCTGGCGCCCGTGCTGCGGTTCGGTCTGGTGGGCCTGTCCGGGATCCTCGTCAACACCGTGGCGCTGGCGCTGCTGACGAGCTACTGGGCCGCAGCGCCGTACCTCCTCGCGGCCGCCCTGGCGACCCAGGTCTCCAGCGCCTGGAACTGCGCAGGCTACGAGCTGGCCGTCTTCACGGGTGCGAAGCAGGGCACGGTGTGGAGCCGCTCCCTGCGCAGCGTCGCGCTGAACAACGCTGCGCTCCTGCTGCGGCTCCCGGCACTGGCCCTGCTCGTCGTGCTGGGCGTCGGCCTGCTCACGGCGAACGTCATCACCTTGCTGGCCATGTTCCTCACGCGGTTCGTGGTGAGCGACCGCTGGATCTACGTCTCGGGAGGCTCCCGATGAGCATCTTCCCCCTCCGCGCTCGGGCGACCGGGGCGGTCACCGTCCGCGAGGACCCCGAGGGCGCGGTCACGCGCGCTGCGGTCGTGCCGCGTCCGCGAGGCACTGGCTACCTGCCGTACCGGTACGACATCCACGGCATCGTGACCGTGGGCTCGCAGGTGAGGCTCCCGGAGCTCGAGGTGTTCCGCGCGCCGTCCCTCGGGCGCGACTACGACATCTCCGTGCGCATCGGCTCGATCGGTCGGGACGCGGCAGCCCGCAGGCGTACCGAGATGCTGCTCTCCAGGGACCCGCGGTCCGTCTGCTACATCGAGCAGATCGGCCGTCTGGGCGCGAACTTCGTCATCACGATGGGTTCGCGCATCGAGATCCTCGCGAGCCCGCTGCTTGCCTGCTCGCGGCACGTGCTCTACACGAACGTCCTGGAGGCGTTGCTGCGCTTCGTCCTCGTTTCCCGGGGTTACATGCTGCTGCACTCCGCGTGCCTCGACATGGGCGGCCGTGGCGTGCTGCTGTCCGCGCGCACCGACACCGGCAAGACCGGCACCGTGCTGCGGTTGCTCCGCGAGCATCCCGACGTCCGGTTCCTCTCGGACGACATGACGGTGCTGTCCCCGACGGGCACGGCGTACAGCTACGCCAAGCCGCTGACCATCAGCCAGCACACCTTGCGCTCGGTGGACCCGGGGGACCTGAGGCGGTTGGAGTGGCAGGTGCTGCGCGTCAAGGGACGGGTGCACTCGCGCGAGGGGAGAGCCGTGGGACTGTGGCTCGGACGCGCCAACATCCCGATCATGGCGGTCAACTCGCTGACCCAGATCGTCCTGCCGCCGCCGAAGTACGCGGCGGACCGGCTCGTCCCCTGCGAGCGGACGGACCGCACGCAAGTCGGTGCGATCTACGTCATCGAGCGTGGGACGCCGTCGCGTTCGCCGATCCCCGGTCCGCAGGTCGTCGATCAGATGATCCAGAACACCGACGACGCGTACGGCTTCCCGCCGTTCAAGGACCTCGCTCCCGTGCTCGTCCTCGGCGACGACAACTACGAGAGCCTGCGACGCCACGAGCGGAGGATCCTGGAAGCGGCCATCTGCGAGGTGCCGGCCGTCAAGCTGGCCTCGGACACCTTCGGTTGGGCGGACGTGATCGCCAGGGACGTTCTGGGCCGGGCTACGCCGTGAGGAGTGTCGACGCCGACACCGACGCAGGGCGCTCGGACCTGGTGACCGGGGCGGGCCGGCCG
>JBMOMI010000211.1:0-6104 GCA_049325235.1 Actinomycetota bacterium
GGACGCGGACGGGCCGACGCCAATCCGCGGACGGTCACTTGATGATCTTCGTGACGCGGCCCGCGCCGACGGTACGGCCACCCTCGCGGATCGCGAAGCGCAGCCCCTCCTCCATGGCGATGGGCTGGATCAGCTCCACCCGCATCTCCGTGTTGTCGCCCGGCATGACCATCTCGGTGCCCTCGGGGAGGTGCACCACGCCGGTGACGTCGGTGGTCCGGAAGTAGAACTGGGGCCGGTAGTTGTTGAAGAACGGGGTGTGCCGGCCGCCCTCCTCCTTGGACAGGATGTAGACCTGTGCCTCGAACTCGGTGTGCGGGGTGGTCGAGCCGGGCTTGGTGACCACCATGCCGCGCTCGACGTCCTCGCGCTTGGTGCCCCGCAGCAGCAGCCCGACGTTCTCGCCGGCCCGGCCCTCGTCGAGCAGCTTGCGGAACATCTCCACGCCGGTGACCGTGGTGGTCTGGGACTTCTCCCGGATCCCGACGATCTCGACCTGCTCGTTGACCTTGACCACGCCCCGCTCGATGCGGCCGGTCACCACGGTGCCGCGACCGGTGATGGTGAAGACGTCCTCGATGGGCATGAGGAAGGGCTTGTCCACCTCGCGCACCGGCTGCGGGATTGCCTCGTCGACCGCGTTCATCAGCTCGAGGAGCTTGGCGGACCACTCGGGGTCGCCCTCCAGGGCCTTCAGCGCGGACACGCGGACCACCGGGACGTCGTCGCCGGGGAACTCGTACTCGCTGAGCAGCTCACGGACCTCCAGCTCGACGAGCTCGAGGATCTCCTCGTCGTCGACCATGTCCGCCTTGTTCAGCGCGACCACGATGTAGGGGACGCCCACCTGCCGGGCCAGCAGGACGTGCTCCTTGGTCTGCGGCATCGGCCCGTCGGTGGCGGCCACGACGAGGATCGCCCCGTCCATCTGCGCCGCACCGGTGATCATGTTCTTGATGTAGTCGGCGTGGCCGGGGCAGTCCACGTGGGCGTAGTGCCGGGCCTCGGTCTGGTACTCCACGTGCGCGATGGAGATGGTGATCCCGCGCTGCCGCTCCTCCGGCGCCTTGTCGATCTGGTCGAACGGCGTGAAGGGGTTGATGTCGGGGTACTTGTCGTGGAGCACCTTGGTGATCGCCGCGGTCAGCGTCGTCTTCCCGTGGTCGATGTGACCGATGGTGCCGATGTTGACGTGCGGCTTAGTCCGCTCGAACTTCGCCTTCGCCACTGGGGGCCCTCCTAGGACTGGTTGCCTGCGCCGTACGCTCGTGCGCTCTGGGACGGGGTCTGGGGTGTGCTGGCGGACACCGGCCCGCCGGTCCGGGTCATTCGCCCCGGGCCTTCTTGATGATCTCCTCCGCCACGTTACGCGGGACCTCGGCGTAGGAGTCGAACTGCATGCTGTAGCTGGCCCGGCCCTGGGTCCGGCTGCGCAGGTCACCCACGTAGCCGAACATCTCCGACAGCGGCACCAGGGCGCGGACAACCCGGGCGCCGGCCCGCTCGTCCATCGCCTGGATCTGCCCCCGGCGGGAGTTCAGGTCGCCGATGACGTCCCCCATGAAGTCCTCCGGGGTGGTGACCTCGACGGCCATCATCGGCTCGAGCAGGACCGGGTCGGCCCGCCGGGCCGCTTCCTTGAACGCCATCGACCCGGCGATCTTGAAGGCGAGCTCGGAGGAGTCGACCTCGTGGTAGGCGCCGTCCCTCAGGGTCACCTTCACGTCGACGAGGGGGTAGCCGGCGAGCACGCCGTACTCCATCGCCTCCTGGCAGCCGGCGTCCACCGAAGGGATGTACTCCTTGGGGATGCGACCCCCGGTGACCGCGTTGACGAACTCGTACCCGCCGTCGCCGCTGCCCCCGGTCGGCTCGATGTCGATGACCACCCGACCGAACTGGCCGGACCCGCCGGTCTGCTTCTTGTGTGTGTACTCGACCTTCTCCACCTTGCGGCGGATGGTCTCCCGGTAGGCCACCTGGGGCTTGCCCACGTTGGCCTCGACCTTGAACTCGCGGCGCATCCGGTCGACCAGCACGTCCAGGTGCAACTCGCCCATCCCGGCGATGATGGTCTGCCCGGTCTCCTCGTCGGTGCGCACCTGGAAGGTCGGGTCCTCCTCGGCGAGCCGCTGGATCGCGGTGCCCAGCTTCTCCTGGTCGCTCTTCGTCTTGGGCTCGATGGCGACGTGGATGACCGGGGCCGGGAAGTTCATCGACTCGAGGATCACCGGGGCCTCCGGCCCGCACAGGGTGTCCCCCGTGGTGGTGTTCTTCAGGCCCATCACGGCCACGATCTGCCCCGCGGACGCCCGGTCGATCTCCTCGCGCTTGTTCGCGTGCATGCGGTAGATCTTGCCGATGCGCTCCCGGTTTCCCTTGGTGCTGTTCAGCACCTGGGTGCCGGCGGTGAGGGTGCCCGAGTAGATCCGCAGGTAGGTGAGCTTGCCCAGGTGCGGGTCGCTCATGATCTTGAAGGCGAGGGTGGCCAGGGGGGCGTTCTCGTCCGGCTCCCGGCTGATCAGCTGGCTCTCGTCGCCGACCGCGTGGCCGGCGACCGCGCCGACGTCCAGCGGCGAGGGCAGGTAGCGGACCACCGCGTCGAGCATGGGCTGCACGCCCTTGTTCTTGAACGCCGAGCCGGCGAGCACGGGGGTGAGCTTGCCGGCGATGGTGGCCCGGCGGATCGCCGCGATCAGCTCCGCCTCGGCCGGCTCCCGGCCCTCAAGGTAGAGCTCCATCATCTCGTCGTCGTTCTCGGCGATGGTCTCGAGCAGCCGGTCGCGCCACTCGGCGACAGCTTCGGCATGGCTGGCCGGGATGTCCACCGTGTCGTACATCTCGCCCTTGGCCGCCTCGGTGCTCCACACAAGAGCGCGCAGGCCGACCAGGTCGATGACGCCCTTGAAGTCCGCCTCGGCCCCGATGGGGAGCTGGAGGACCAGCGGGGTCGCGTGCAGCCGGCTGACGATCATGTCGACGCAGCGGTGGAACTCCGCCCCCACCCGGTCCATCTTGTTCACGAAGCAGATCCGCGGCACGCGGTAGCGGTCCGCCTGGCGCCAGACGGTCTCGGACTGCGGCTCCACCCCGGCGACCCCGTCGAAGACGGCCACCGCACCGTCGAGAACGCGCAGCGAGCGCTCCACCTCGACGGTGAAGTCGACGTGGCCCGGGGTGTCGATGATGTTGATGGTGTGGCCGTCCCACTGGCAGGTGGTCGCGGCCGAGGTGATGGTGATGCCACGCTCCTGCTCCTGCGGCATCCAGTCCATGGTGGCGGCGCCCTCGTGGACTTCGCCGATCTTGTAGTTGATGCCGGTGTAGAAGAGGATGCGCTCGGTCGTCGTGGTCTTGCCCGCGTCGATATGCGCCATGATCCCGATGTTGCGGACCTTGGCGAGGTCGACGGCGGTCAGGTCGGTTGCCACTGGTGGAAGTCTTCCCTCGGATCTCGGCTCGGTCTGGCTGGGCGGCTCAGGTGGGCGGCTCAGGTGGGCGGCTCAGGTGGGCGGCTCAGGTGGGCGGCTCAGGTGGGCGGCTCAGGTGGGCAAGGTGCGGCCGCGGCCTACCAGCGGTAGTGGGCGAAGGCCTTGTTGGACTCGGCCATCTTGTGGGTGTCCTCCCGGCGCTTCACGCTCGCGCCCAGACCGTTGCTCGCGTCGAGCAGCTCGTTCATCAGCCGCTCGGTCATGGTCTTCTCCCGGCGGCCGCGGGCGTAACCAACCAGCCAGCGCAGGGCCAGGGTGGTCGACCGCCCGGCGCGGACCTCGACAGGGACCTGGTAGGTCGCCCCGCCGACCCGGCGGCTGCGCACCTCCAGGGTGGGCTTGACGTTGTCCATGGCGCGCTTGAGCGTCACCACCGGGTCACCGCCGGTCTTGTCCCGGCAGCCCTCCAGGGCGCCGTACACGATGCGCTCGGCGACGGACTTCTTGCCGCCCCGCAGCACCTTGTTGATCAGCTGAGTGACGACAGGCGAGTTGTAGACCGGGTCGACGATGACCGGCCGCTTCGGCGCGGGGCCCTTGCGCGGCATGTCAGCTCTTCTCCTTCTTCGCGCCGTAGCGGCTGCGGGCCTGCTTGCGGTTCTTCACGCCCTGGGTGTCCAGTGACCCGCGGATGATCTTGTAACGGACACCGGGCAGGTCCTTCACCCGGCCGCCGCGGACCAGGACGATGGAGTGCTCCTGCAGGTTGTGCCCGACCCCGGGGATGTACGCGGTCACCTCGATGCCGCTGGTCAGCCGGACCCGCGCCACCTTGCGCAGCGCCGAGTTCGGCTTCTTCGGGGTGGTGGTGTAGACGCGGGTGCAGACCCCGCGGCGCTGGGGGCTCCCCTTCAGCGCCGGGGTCTTGGTCTTGTCGACCTTGTCCTGCCGCCCCTTACGGACCAGCTGCTGGATCGTGGGCACCGCGTCTCCGTGATCGTCGTTGGCCAGCTCGCTGCACTGCCCGACCCACCCCCGCGGTCGGGCGTGTCGGCCCGTTCCGCCCTGGGGCGGTGGTCGTACCGTGGAGGAAGTCCCGCACCCGGCTCGGCGGCACGCGTACGGGTGCCCGGGCAGCCCAGGCACGAGGGGAAAGGCTACCCGGGCCGCCCGCCCAGGTCAAAGCGGCCCCCCCTCGTAGCGATCATGCGCGAGTTCACCCGCCCCCTCGTAGCGATCATGCGCTTCTTGAGTCGGTCAGCCGGCAACGAGCTCGGCCCGGGCCTCCACCACCTGCAGCGGGATCGGCGTCGCGCTGACCCGCAGCGGCTCGGCGATGGGCACGGAGGGGCCACCCGCGACGGCGTACCGCCCCTGGTAGACGGCCGTCAGGCCGACGGTCACCGCCCCGGGGCGGGCGTACCGGTGCGTGACGTCCCGGGCCGGGTACGGCCGGCCGGGGGTGGTGGTCGTCTGCCCGCTCCCGTCCCCGTGGCGCCACTCGTAGGAGACGCTGACCGTCAGCGTCACCGGGACGCCGAGCAGGGTGAGCTGGTATGGGCCGGGGGCCGGGGTGTCCGTGTAGAAGATCGTGTCGAGGTTCACCAGGGTGCGCCCGTTGGGCGGCTGGACGCGCAGGCTCGGCGCCGGCATCGGCAGCCGACGCCACTCGGCCAGCACCAGAGCCGCCACGTCCGGGGGGCCGACCGTCGACTGCGGGCGGGCCTGCAAGCACACCTCGCCGGCGGCCGACCAGTCCCGGACCACCCGACCGGACCCGACGTCGACGACCCGGGTGTAGGCCCAGTATCGGACCTGGTCGGGCGTCGGGCAGCTGTAGGCCGCCTGGCACAGCACGTCCAGCCCGGACCCAGGTCCGTTCCCACCGCAGGCCGGCACCCACCAGGTCTCGGTCCGGGTGGCGGCGGTGGAAGCGGAGGAAGCTCGCTCAACCTGAGAGCTGCCTGGAATGGGGCCAATCTGGCGGGTAGCGCCGATCTCGTAGCTGCCGCCCCCTGCATTGCTTCGTGCCTCGAACTGGCTTGGGGAAGACGGGGGGTCGGCCGCGGCGGCTGCCCAAGGTGCAAATCCTAAGACAAGGAACGCTTGCAGAACGGCCACGAGTGCCAAGGGAAGCGCCTCCACTCGCCACGCACACGAACGTCTCATCTCTTCTCCAGGCGGACTTCGAGCATCTGCCAGCCATTGGGATGGCGCTGAAGAGTGGCAGCCAGGCGTCCAGACCCCCCGCTGCTTCTACGCACCACGGTGCCGACGCTGTCCCGCTGCTCCATCACACTGACCGTGTAGGTAGCAAAGGAGGTCACTTCGGTGACCCCCGGCGTGAACTCCGGGGTACCTGCGTTGGTGAGGACGATACTTCCCCCCGTCACCGACTTACCTGCAGACCAGTCATCGGCGATACCCACCAGGTACTGTTGGCAACTCTTACACCCGGCGCTGCTCAATGCGGCAAGCTGCGAGGTGTTCCCCGTCAGTTGTGCGTAGTTGTAGACGTCGAAGTAGTACTGCACGAAGGCGGTGGCGCCGGCGGGGCTGTACTCGCTCACCAGCGGGCCCGGACTGGGGGGCGTCAGGGACGGCGACGGCGCGGCCGAGCCGATGGTCGGCGTGGGCAGCGGCGCGGGGCGCTCCGCCGGCGGAGCGCAGGCC
>JBMOMI010000212.1:0-6071 GCA_049325235.1 Actinomycetota bacterium
GGTCGCCATGGCGGTGGCCCGGGCCCTCGCCGACGACGACGGCGTCGTGGTGCCGCGGGTGCACTGGGACCTCACCACCGCCACCGTGCTCACGACGGACCTGGCCCGGGGACGCCGGCTCGCGCCCCGGGCCGAGCTGGAGGCCGCGGGCCTGGACGCCGACCGCCTGCTCCAGGTCGGGGCCCGGGCGATGCTGCGCCAGATCTTCGACGTCGGCCTCTTCCATGCGGACCCGCACCCCGGCAACCTGCTGCTGCTGGACGGAAACCGGGTCTGCTTCCTGGACTTCGGTCTGCACGGACGGCTCGACCGCCGCCAGCGCCGACGGATGGCGATGGTGCTGTACGCCCTCGTCAGGGGCGACTACGAGACCGTGGCCGACCAGCTGCTGCACGTCTCCGAGCGGCTGCCCGGCGCGGACGTCCGCGCCTTCCGGGCGGCCCTGGCGGAGCTCGTGGAAGGCTGGTACGGGCAGAACCCCGCGGACTTCTCCGTCGCCCGGCTCCTGCTGGGGCAGCTGGGGGTGGGTTCTCGCTTCGGCATCGTCTTCCCCCGCGAGCTGATGCTGCTGGCCCGGGCCCTGGTGCACCTCGAGGCGTCGGCGGCCGTCGTGGACCCGGCGCTGGGCTTCGCCGACCTGGCCGGTCCGCTGCTGCCCGACCTGCGGCACGCCGTGCTGCCGGGCCGGGCGGAGCTCGCCGCGCTGTGGAGCACCAGCTGGATGGACTACCTCGCCCTGGCGATGGAGCTGCCGGAGGCTCTGCCGCACCTGCCGGACCTCCTGGCGGCGCGGCGTCCGGACGACCGGGCTCCGGTGCGCGGTGACCGCCGGCCGGCCCGGATCGCTCCCGTGGTGGCCGGGGCAGCGGCCGGCCTGCTCGCCGGCGTCGTCGCCCGACGCGGTGTCACGCCGTGGCGAACGCCTCGCAACCACCACCCGGGACGGTGAGCGTCCGGGACCCGACCCTGACCTCGACCTGCGGGTTGGCGACGCACGGGTCCGCGGACACCTCCAGGCGGTCCCGGGCGACGTCCACCCGGAGCCGCTGGCCCCGGTGCACGAGCGTGAAGCCCGCCGCCTCCAGCCCCTCCGGCAGCCGCGGGTCGAACGCCACGACGCCGTCCTGCAGCTGCGCCCCGGCGAACGACCGCGTGACGATGTCGATCGTCCCCGCCATCGCCCCGAGGTGGATGCCCTCGCTGGTCGTCCCGCCCTGCGTGTCGTCCAGGTCGGCGGCCAGCGCCTCGCGGAACGTCGTCCACGCGCGCGCCGGGTCCATGCGGGCCAGCACCGAAGCGTGGACGACCCGGCTCAGGGTGGAGCCGTGCGCGGTGCGGGCGAGGTAGTAGTCGACGGTGCGGGGCAGCAGGTCCGGCGAGGTCTGGTAGCCGAGCTGGTCGAGCACCCCCAGGACACCGTCGGGCCCCAGCAGGTAGACGAGCATGAGGACGTCGGCCTGCTTGGCGAGCTTGTAGCGGTTGGTGGTGTCGCCCTCGGCCTCCAGGATGAGGTCCAGCCGGCCGATGTTGCCGTACCGGGCACGGTAGGCCTCCCAGTCCAGCTCGAGGAGGTCCTCGTACCCGGCGAACTGGCTGACCACGCCGTCGTGGAGCGGCACGGCCAGCCGGCGGCTGAGGTGGTCCCACGCGGTCGGTTCGTCGTCCCGGAGCCGCAGCCGGGACCGCAGCTCGTCGCAGTCGTGCCCCTCGGTCAGGGCCAGGACGTCACCGGCTCGGCTGAGGACCCAGGCCGCGAGCACGTTGGTGTACGCGTTGTCCCGCAAGCCCTGCCCCGGCGCGTCCGGGTAGCCGTCGTGGTACTCGTCGGGCCCCATCACGCCGGCGATGTGGAACCGGTCGTCGGCGGCGTCGTACGTGGCAAGGCTGGCGAAGAGCCGCGCCACCTCGACGACGAGATCGGCTCCCCGGTGCGCCAGCCAAGCGACGTCCCCGGTGGCCTGGTAGTACTGCCAGGCGTTGTACGCCACCGCGAGCCCGACGTGGCGCTGCCGGCGGGAGTTGTCCGGCATCCACCGCCCGGACCGGAGGTTGTACAGCTGCTGCGGGGTCTCCTCGCGGCCGTCGCTGCCGCTCTGCCACGGGAACATGGCGCCCGCGAGCCCGGCCCGGGTCGCTGCGCGGCGGGCGGCGTCCAGCCGCCGGTGCCGGTAGTCCAGCAGCGCACGACCGACCCACGGCAGGTGCGGGGTGACCACGGGGAGCACGAAGAGCTCGTCCCAGAAGACGTGACCTCGGTACCCCTCGCCGTGCAGGCCGCGGGCCGGCACGCCGGCGTCGACGTCCGCGGTGTTCGGCGACACCGACTGGAGCAAGTGGAAGACGTGCAGGTTGAGCACCAACCTCGTCTGGCGGTCGGCGTCCAGGTCGATGCCGAAGCGCTGCCAGAGTCGCGCCCACGCGGCGTCGTGGTCGGGCAGTAGGTCGGCGAAACCTCCTGGTGCGCGGGCTATTTCGCTCATCGCAGCCAGCCCGGCGGACGAGATCGCCCGGTCCCGGGAGGTGTACACCGCTACGGTCTTCTCGATCGTGGTCGGCTCACCGTCCCGCAGCGGCAGGTCGAACCGGTGGGCTGGCCGCTCCCCCGCGTTCCAGGCCGGCGGCGGAACCGCGCCGGCAACGGCGACCGTCGTCCGGACGGCAGTCGCGATGCGGACTCGGCTCTGGGTCGTCTCCACCTCGACCAGGAACGTGCCGTTCCCGCGCTCCTGCGTATCCACCGTGCGCAGGTGGCGGTCCGCCAGAGCCCGGTACTCCGCGACGTTGCCGTTGCGGACGGCGGTGTCGACGCCGGACGCCACCGCCACCCGGCCGCTCCAGCCCTCGGGCACCAGGATGGTCTGCAGGCAGGCCAGGTGGGGACGGGCCATGGAGACCAGGCGACGCTGCGTCAGCCTCAGCCGGCGCCCGGCCCGGTCCGTCAGGACGGCGTGCCGTGTCAGCACGCCGCCGCGCAGGTCCAGCTCCCGGCGTTCGTGGCTCGCGGTCAGCCCACCCTCGGACCACCACGGACCGACATCGGTGCGCAGGTCCAGGTACAGCCAATTCGGCGCGTTGACCAGGTGCTCGTCCTCCACCTGCCGCCCGTGCACCGTCGACGTCAGGCGGTTGTACACCCCGGCGAGGTACGTGCCCGGGTAGTGCACGCTGTCGGCGGAGCGCTCCGGCGCTGCCCCCCGGGTACCCAGGTACCCGTTGCCCAGGGCGGTCAGCGCCTCCCGATGCCCCTCGTGCGCCGGATCGAACCCCTCGTAGACGAGCAGCCACGGATCGGTCCGCAGGGCGCCCAGGTCGAGCTGCGAGACGTCCTCGACCACGACGTCCGCCCCGGCGCCCTCGAGCTGCTCCCGGTTCCCGGATCGGGCCACGCCCACGACGAGCCCGAAACCGCCGCGGCGCGCGGCCTCGACGCCGGACGTGGCGTCCTCGACCACGGCGGTCCGGGCCGCGGGCACCCCGAGCCGGCGGGCCGCCTCCAGGAACATGGCCGGATCAGGCTTGCCGGGCAGCCCCTCGTCGGCGGCGACCTGCCCGTCCACGACGACGTCGAAGACCCCGGCCAGGTCCGCCGAGGCCAGCAGCGCCTCGGCGTTGCGGCTGGCCGTCACCAGGGCGACCGGCACACCGCCGGCACGCAGCCGGCGCAGCAGGTCCACCGTGCCGGCGAACACCTTGACCCCGTGCCGGCCGAGGAGCTCGAGGTAGAGCTCGTTCTTGCGGGCCGCCAGGCCGTGCACGGTCCAGTCCGACGGTCCGTCCTTCGGCGTCCCGAGCGGGACGTCGATCCCGCGGGAGGTCAGGAAGGCGGCCACGCCGTCCTCCCGGGACCGGCCGTCCACGTAGCGGCGGTAGTCGGCGTCCACGTCGAACGGCTCCCCCGCGGGACCCGTGCGCGGATCGGCCAGGACGCCGTCGAACAGCTGCTTCCACGCCTGGGCGTGCACGCCGGCGGTGTCCGTGACCACGCCGTCCATGTCGAAGATCACCGCATCCTGCGGCGGGGCGGCTCCGGTCGGCGCCGTCCAGGCCGGCTCTGCTCGGTGACGCAGGGTCTCCACGAGGGCCACTATGGCGCATAGGAGGTCGCGGCGAGGCGCCTCCTCAACCGACCCGCCGGGGGTCAGGGGCCGGTGGAAGGGTCCCCGCCAGGTCGGGCTCGGCCGCCCCGGGCGGGTAGCGCTCGTCGTACCGGCGCACCTTCCACAGCACCAGGGCACCGACCCAGCCGACGAGGAACGTGGCCACGACCAGGACGCCGATCAGTGTCAGGTCCAGAGCCGCCAGCGCCCGGAACGGCTGGACGTCGGTGAGCCCGTACCGCTCCGAGAGCAGGTTCGCGATCTGCACCGTGCCGATGCCGAACGCGACGAACACCGACAGCCCGGTCATCGTGATGTTGTAGTAGATCTTGCGCAGCGGGTTCGTGAAGGCCCACGAGTACGCCTTGGCCATGAACACGCCGTCGGTGACGTCCATGAGGCTCATGCCGGCGGCGAACACCAGCGGCAGCGCGACGATCGCGAGCGGCGGGAGCGTGCCACCGGCAGCCGCCCCGGCGGCCAGGCCGATCGCCGCCACCTGGGTGGCGGTGTCGAACCCGAGCCCGAACAGCAGGCCGACGACGTACAGCTTCCAGCTGCGGTCCACGAGGCGGTCGTAGCGGCCACGGAACAGGCGGTTCATCAGCCCGCGCTGGGCCAGGAGCCGCTCCAGCTCCTCCGGCTGGTGGCGTCCGGACCGGGCCGCCCGCCAGGTCCGGACCACCCCGGCGAGGACGACGAGGTTCAGGCTGGCGATCAGGTAGAGGAACGTCCCCGAGACCAGGGCGCCGATGAGGCCCCCGGTGTCGGCGAAGTCGTCACGGAACCGAACGGCTGCCTGAGTCGCGACGGCGACGCCGACCGACAGGACCAGCACGACGGTGGAGTGCCCGAGCGAGAAGGCGAGCCCTGCGCCGAGCGGCCGCTGCCCCTTCTGCAGCAGGTACCTGGTGGTGTCGTCGATGGCCGCGATGTGGTCGGCGTCGAAGGCGTGTCGTGCGCCGAGGGCGTACGCGGCCGCCGCCGCACCCGCGTACAGCAGGCCGCCCCCGGAGCCGGCCTCGCCGTCGTAGTAGGCGAACAGCCCGAAGCCGGCGAGGTGCAGGGCGAGCACGACGCCGTAGATCGACACCAGGCGGCGCCTCTCCGACCGCGAGAAGGCCAGGTGCGAGCGCAGGCTGCCGTGCGACGAGGCCACGGGCCCACCGTACCGCTCTCCTGCGAAAAGTTCTCAACAAGGTCGCCGGGCGGAGATGATGGCGGGGTGTCGGCTCTCCGGTCTGTGTTCGCCGTGCCGGACTACCGCCGGCTGTGGGGCGCCCGGACGGTCAGCCAGTGGGGCGACACGTTCCGGTTCGTCGCCCTCGCGGTCGTCGTCTACCGGCTCACCGGATCCGGGCTCGGGGTGGCCGGCGTCGTCGTCGCCGAGATCCTGCCGGTGCTGCTCCTCGCCCCGCTGGCCGGCGTCCTCGTGGACCGCGTCCCGCGGGTGGCGGTCCTGGTGGTGAGTGACGTCGTCCGTGCCGTGCTGGCCGGGGTGCTGGCGCTCCGGCACGGCGACGTGGTGACGGTCTACGCGGTTGCGTTCGGGATGTCCGCCGCGTCGGTGTTCTTCAACCCGGCCGCGCAGTCGGTGCTGCCGTCGCTGGTCCGCCCCGAGCAGCTGCCGGCCGCCAACTCCGGCATCTGGACGACCGCGGTGCTCTCCCAGGTCGTCCTGGCGCCGGCGGCCGGCGGCCTCGTCGTCTCGGTCGGGCCGGGGTGGGCCTTCGCGCTCGACTCGGTGACCTACCTGGTGTCCGGCGCGGTGCTGATCGGCCTCCGGCTCCGGGAGCCGCCCCGGGAGGTGGGCCGACGGCGCCTGGTTGCCGACGCCCGCGAGGGCGCGAACGTGGTTGCCACGGACCCCATGCTGCGGGCCCTGGCGCTCGGCCAGCTGCTCGCGGCGCTGTCCGCGGGAGCCACCAGCGCGCTCCTCGTGGTGCTCGGCCCGCTGCTCCTCCTCCGGTTCGT
>JBMOMI010000213.1:0-6054 GCA_049325235.1 Actinomycetota bacterium
GACGTCGTGCCGGCGCACCGTGCGGCGCTCGCCGCGCGCGTGGGCGTGGCGGCGCGGGAGCTGACGCGGCGGATCGGTGGCCGCCGCCCGGATTGGCACGGGGTGGCCCCGCACCAATAGGTCTGGCACAGGGCCACCCTGTGCCAACGCCGGATTGGAGCAGAGCCACCCAGAGGGCACTGCCCGGCGTGCCCATCCCTTGCCGGACCCGCCCTGACCGGGCCACTCTCCCTGTGACGGGACGATCCGGGCGGGAAGGACGTCATGACCACGCGGACGACGCAGCGCGAGCAGGCTGTCCGGCCGCGGGCGCCGATGTGGAAGTTCTTCGTCTTCAGCCTCGTCGGGGCCGTGATGTTCTTCGTCCCGGTCACCGTGGGCGGGCGCAGCTCGATCCCGCTGGACCACATCGTCACGCTCGTGCAGGACGGCGCGGGGCCGCTGTTGCCGTACTACGCGCTCCTCCTGGTGGCGGCCGGAGCGCTCTACCCGTTCTGGTCAGGAACGTGGCGGCGGTCGAGGGTCGACGTGGCGTTCTCCGTCGCCAAAGTGGTCGGGCTCGTCGTCGCCATGATGCTCGTCCTCGGCGTCGGGCCCGCCTGGCTCTTCGCGCCGGACATGGGTCCGTTCCTGCTGGAGAAGCTGGTGATCCCGGTCGGCCTGCTTGTCCCGATCGGCGCGGTCTTCCTCGCGCTGCTCGTCGGGTACGGGCTGCTCGAGTTCGTCGGGGTGCTCCTCTCCCCGGTGATGCGCCCGGTCTGGCGCACGCCCGGCCGCTCCGCGATCGACGCGGTCGCCTCGTTCGTCGGCAGCTACTCGCTCGGCCTGCTCATCACCAACCGGGTCTTCCGCGAGGGCAAGTACACCGCGCGAGAGGCCGCGATCATCGCGACCGGCTTCTCGACGGTGTCGGCGACATTCATGGTCGTGGTGGCCCGGACGCTCGGCCTCATGGACCGCTGGAACCTGTACTTCTGGACGACGCTGCTGGTCACCTTCGCCGTCACCGCAATCACGGTTCGCCTCTGGCCGCTGTCCCGGATGCCGGACGACTACTTCCCGGGCGCCGAACCGCGTCCGGAGGTCCCGCCGTCCGGCGGCCGGTTCCGGGCCGCGTGGGCCGAGGCACGCGCCACGGTGGCCGCGGCCCCCTCGCTCGGCCGGAACATCGCCGTCAACGTGCGGGACGGCGTCCTCATGGCCATGGCGATCCTGCCGTCGATCCTGTCCATCGGTCTCGCCGGCCTGCTGCTGGCCACCTACACGCCGGTGTTCGACTGGCTCGGGTACCTCTTCTACCCGTTGACGTGGGCGCTGCAGCTTCCCGAGCCGTTGCTGGTGGCCAAGGCTGGCGCCGTCGGTGTCGCGGAGATGTTCCTGCCGGCGCTGCTGGTCGCCGACTCGGTGCTCGTCGTCAAGTTCGTCGTCGGGGTCGTCTCGGTCTCGGCGATCATCTTCTTCTCGGCCCTCGTGCCGTGCATCGTGGCCACCGACATCCCGGTCTCGGTGCCGCAGCTGATCGTGATCTGGGCCGAGCGCGTGGCCCTGACGCTGCTGCTCGTGACACCGATCGCGTACCTGGTGCTCTGACACCGCGGCACACCCGACGAGAGGGCGGTCACATGCCCTCGCCGCCCTTGTTACTCGTCCGTAGACTCCGCGCCCATGCAGGTCATCGCGATCGTCCTGTCCCTGGCTCTCACCGCCGTCGGCGTCGCCCTGTTCGCGCGGACGGTCAGCCAGATCACCCGGACGGTGAAGGTCGGGCAGCCGGCCGCCGGACGCCGCGACGAGCCGGGCCGGCGCACCGCGACGCTGATCCGGGAGTTCCTCGGGCACACCCGGATGGCGCGGCTGCCGGTGGTCGCGGTGGCGCACTGGTTCGTCATGGTGAGCTTCGGCGTCCTGTTCTTCACCCTGGTCACGGCCTACGGGCAGCTGTTCGACCCGGCGTGGGTGATCCCGGTGCTCGGGCACTTCTTCCTGCTGGAGTGGGTGACCGAGGCGATCGCGTGGCTGTCGCTCGCCGGGATCCTGGCGTTGATCGTCATCCGGCAGCGGCAGCACCCCCGCCGGTTCGCCGGCCGGGCTCGGGACGGCCGTCGCGCCTCGGGCGACCGCGGGTCGCGGTTCTGGGGCTCGACCTTCTGGCAGGCCTACTACGTCGAGGCCACGATCCTGGGCGTCGTCCTGTGCGTGCTGACGCTGCGCGGTCTGGAGTACGCGCTGGACGCCGCCGGCGAGGGCCGGTACGCGAACCTGCTGCACTTCCCGCTGACCGCGTGGCTCGGTGAGCTGTTCGCCGGTGCCTCGGTCGCGGCGCTGGAGACGGCGATCGTGCTGGTGGCGGCGCTGAAGATCCTGATCTCGATGGCGTGGTTCGTCACCGTGGCGCTGCAGCCGACGATGGGGGTGGCGTGGCACCGGTTCCTGGCGTTCCCGAACATCTGGTTCAAGCGGCACGCCGACGGCCGGACGTCACTCGGGGAGCTGCAGCCGATCACGGTCGACGGCAAGCCGCTCGACTTCGAGAACATCGACGAGCTCGACGAGGACGCCGCGCTCGGCGTCGGCAAGGTCGAGGACTTCACGTGGAAGGGGCTGCTGGACTTCACCACCTGCACCGAGTGCGGGCGGTGCCAGTCGCAGTGCCCGGCGTGGAACACCGACAAGCCGCTGTCGCCGAAGATGGTGATCCTCAACCTGCGCGACCACGCGTGGACGAAGGCGCCATACCTGCTGGCCGCCGAGGACGAGCGCGACCAGCTGCCCGCGGACGTGCTCGCCGCGGCTGAGCGTCCGCTCGTCGGGGCCACCGAGGGCGACCCCACGGTGCCGTCCGGCGGCGCCGTGATCGACCCGGACGTCCTGTGGTCGTGCACGACGTGCGGCGCGTGCGTCGAGCAGTGCCCGGTCGACATCGAGCACGTCGACCACATCGTCGACATGCGCCGCAACCAGGTGCTGATCGAGTCGGCGTTCCCGTCGGAGCTGAACGGGCTGTTCAAGAACCTGGAGAACAAGCAGAACCCGTGGGGCATGGCGTCCCGTGCGCGGATGGACTGGGCCAAGGACCTGCCGTTCGAGGTCAAGCAGGTCGGGGCGGACGTCGAGAGCCTGGACGACGTCGAGTACCTGTTCTGGGTCGGCTGCGCGGGCGCCTTCGAGGACCGGGCGAAGAAGACCACCCAGGCCGTCGCCGAGCTGCTGCACACCGCCGGTGTCTCGTTCGCCGTCCTCGGCGACGGGGAGTCCTGCACCGGCGACCCGGCGCGCCGCGCGGGCAACGAGTTCGTCTTCCAGATGCTCGCCCAGGCCAACGTCGAGGTGCTCAACGAGGTGGGCGCCAAGAAGATCGTCGTCACGTGCGCCCACTGCTTCAACACGATCGGCAACGAGTACCCGCAGCTCGGGGGGAAGTACGAGGTCGTCCACCACACCCAGCTGCTCAACCGCCTGGTGCGCGAGAAGCGCCTGGTCCCGGTGGCGGCGCCGGACGCTCCGGTGAGCGGACTCGGCGAGTCGCGGGCCGGGGCCTCCGCGCCGTCCGTGACCTACCACGACCCGTGCTACCTCGGCCGGCACAACGGCGTGTACTCACCGCCGCGGGAGCTCATCGGAGCCCTGCCCGGCGTGGAGTACCGGGAGATGGAGCGCAGCAAGGAGCGGTCCTTCTGCTGCGGCGCCGGCGGTGCCCGGATGTGGATGGAGGAGAAGCTCGGCACGCGGATCAACGCCAACCGCACCGCCGAGGCGGTGGCCACCGGGGCGGACACGATCGCGATCGGCTGCCCGTTCTGCCGGGTGATGCTGTCGGACGGCCTGACCGCGGCCCAGGGCAGCGGCGAGGCCCGCGAGGAGGTCCAGGTGCTGGACGTCGCCCAGATGCTGCTCGCCGCGGTCAAGCGCGGCGGCGAGCCCCGCGCCGGTGCCGACGCGGGCGAGCGCGCCCCCGACCCGGAGCCGCAACCCACCCCCTGACCCCCCCCCCCACGGTGATCATGCGATCCGCCGTGATCTTGGCGCGGGAGGGGGCGCGGCTCACGACGCGAGCTGCGGCGCGTCGGTTCCGAGGAGGAGTGTCGTGAGGCGCCGCCAGATGTCGGTGGCGGTGACCGGCTCGAGGCGGGGAGCGTCATCGTCGCCCGCGACGAGCCATAGCCCGCCCGGCCCGTCGGCGCCACCCGTCCCGTCGAGGCCGCACATCCAGCGGTCGCCGCCCCGCCAGGACAGGCCGACGTTCCACGCCACGTCCACGGCCAGTGCCAGCCGCCGCGACGTGCAGCACGACGAGCGGCGATCGCGCGGCGTCCAGTGCCTCCGCCGTCCCTGGCACCGCCAGAACCTCCTGCAGAGCGGGTGAGGACGCCGGCCCCTCGACCAGGTCCTGGAAGTCGCCGTTGGTGAGGCGGACCAACTGCCCGTCCACCCGGATGCTCACCGGGTCGACTCCGCGCCGATGTCGAAGCCTGCGGCCGCTCTGGACAGCAGGTCGGTCTGTTGGTCGTACCGGAACGAGTCCACGGTCGCAGTCAGCGTCCAGCCGATGCCGTCAACTGCGGTGAACCACTGCTCCATGGTCACCGCGACGCCGTCCGACGAGACATGGTGGGCGAGTCGCCGCCCACCGGGCCGTCCCGCGACCATGCAGCGCTCGACGTCAAGGAGCAGGTAGTCGGTGAGGACCCGGGGCAGCAACTGGTCGGTGGCCACCTGCCAGTCACGGAAGGACAGGTCGGCGTTGTCGGCCATCGAGAGCACCAAGTTGCTGCCGAACCCCCCTGCGGAGACAGCGTCCGACTCGACGGCGACTGCAGTCCCCGCAGCCGCGTCCTCCTGCACCAGCCAACCGTCGGGCACCGCCACGCGTGCGTACCCGCCGGGACCGCACAAAACGAGTCCCGTCACGCTTGCCGACCCTTCCGGCGCGCCCGGACCCGCGCACGCTGCTCTCGCGCCCACGCTGGGAAGAGGGCCAGCGGTACGGGTAGGCGCAGACCCGCCCAGAGTACGGGCACGACGCCGAGCATCGCGCCGGCTGCGACGAGCGGGGCGACCGCGTCCGTGACACGAGTCAGACCGAGGAAGCCCACCGCGAAGAGCAGGGCCGCGCTCCCGGGCAGCATCAGGATCGTGTTGCGTGCCGTCTCCTCGCTGCCGGACGCCCACTCGCGCCGCTCGGGAGTCCAGGGGCAGGGGGTCGTCCTCGGCGTCGTCCTCGGAGGCGCCACCCTCGTCGGCGGCCACGTGGAGCTCGCCGAGGAACAGGATCGGCGAATCCGGACCTCGGCTGGCGGGGTCTCGGCGAACCCGGCCCCTTCGAGCCGTACGCGCCCGACTTCACGGTCCTGGACTGGCCGCAGTCCGGCGCTGACAGCCTCGCGCGCATCACCGTCGCGGCGCTCGAGATCCAGGGCGCCGACCCAGACCTGCCTTGGACCGTGCGTCGAGACTCCTGAGTGACCAGACGCCGCAGCCACCCCTGCCTGACGTGATCTTGCGCTCCGCCGTGATCTTGGGGACGCCGGTCAGCCCTGCGGGTCGGCGACCAGCCGGTTGCGGCCGGCGAGGGCCTCGACATCCACCGGGGCGGAGGTGACCTGGGCCTCGCCGGCGATCGGCAGCCACGGGCCGCCGGCGACCGAGTACTCCCCGGTGTAGTAGGTGGTCAGCGTGATCGGGTAGCGGTCGGCGCGCTCGTAGGTGTGGGTGATGGTCAGCGCCGGGTACGGCGCACCGGGCTCGCTGGTGGGGCCGTGGCCGTTGCCGTCGCCGAAGTCCCAGGCGTAGCGGGACGGCGTGGCCCGCACCTGCACCGGGAAGCCGAGCAGCGTGGTGTCGAGCGTGACCGGCTCGGCGGTGGCGTACACGTTGGTCGGGACGCCGACCAGGGTGTACCCGTTGTCCGGCTGCACGTTCGGCGTGCCGGCCGGCAGCGGCAGGCGCTGGAAGTCGGCCAACGTGAAGGCTGGGATCTCCTGCGGAGAAGCCGAATCCGTCGGTCCTTGGCAGCGCTGGCCCACCAACGACCACGCCCGTGGCTGGACGTCCTCG
>JBMOMI010000214.1:0-6040 GCA_049325235.1 Actinomycetota bacterium
GTCTGGGTCGTCGCCGGGCTCACCGCCGCGTCCGGCCTCGTCGTAGCCGTGAGGATGTACGAGACCCACCACCGAGGAGGTGCCCATGGGTGACCGCGCCGCCAAGGACGCCCTGTTCGCCGAGTTCGCGGCGGTCGGCAAGGCCCTCGGCAGCCCGACGCGGCTCGAGCTGCTGGACCTGTTGGCCCAGGGCCCGCGCAGTGTCGAGGACCTCGCTCGTGCCGCCGGTCTCGGCCTGTCCACCTGCTCGGCGCACCTGCAGCGCCTGCTCGGTGCCGGCCTGGTGTCGACGCGCCGCGACGGCACCAGGGTGTGGTACTCGCTGGCCGGGGACGACGTCGCCGCCCTGTTCGCGGACCTGCGCGCGGTCGCGCTGCGGCACCGCCCGCACACCGAGGTCGCCCGTCGCGGCTACCTCGGCAGCGACGACATCGGGCAGGTCGACCTGGACGAGCTGCTCGCCCGGTCCCGGCGCGGGGACGTCGTCGTCCTCGACGTCCGCCCGCTCGCGGAGTACGCGGCCGGCCACCTGCCCGGCGCCGTGCACATCCCGGTGGACGAGCTCGCGGACCGGCTCGACGAGCTGCCTGCCGACCGGGAGGTCGTCGCCTACTGCCGGGGGGCCTACTGCGCCATGGCCCACGACGCCGTGCGCGTGCTCACGGCCGCCGGCCGGCGGGCACGGCGCGCCACCGACGGCGTCCTGGAGTGGCGCGTCGCCGGCGTCCCGGTCGTGAGCGGGGCCGCATGAGCGGCGCGCGGCTGCCTCACTGGCGGTCGGTGCTCGCCGTGGTGGCCCATCCCGACGACGAGTCGTTCGCTCTCGGCGCCGTGCTCGCGGCGTTCGCCGACGCCGGAGCCCGGGTCGGGGTGCTCTGCCTGACGCGGGGTGAGGCCTCCACGCTGCACGGGGTCGACGGGGACCTCGCGCAGCTGCGCGCCGACGAGCTCGCCGCCGCCGCCCGCGTGCTCGGTCTGGACGCGGTCGAGCTCCTCGCCTACCCGGACGGCCGGCTCACCGAGGTGGACCTCGACGAGCTTGCGAAGCACGTCGCGGCCGCGGCCCGCTCGGTCGGCGCCGAGGGTCTCCTAGGCTTCGACCTGACCGGGGTCACCGGGCACCCCGACCATGCGCGGGCGACGCTCGCCGCGGTTCGAGCGGCCGAGGAGCTGGACCTGCCGGTGCTCGGGTGGACCGTGCCGCTCGCGGTCGCCGAGCGGCTGCGCGCCGAGCACGGCGCTCCCTTCGACGGCCACCGCCCCGGGGAGATCGACCTGGCCGTCGCGGTGGACCGCGCCACGCAGCTCCAGGCCGTTGCCTGCCACCCCAGCCAGGCGGTGCCGGGCAGCGTCATGTGGCGCCGCATCGAGCTGCTCGGCGACCGTGAGCACCTGCGGTGGCTGCGGCGCGCCACGTGACGACGCCTGCTCTGAACGACTTCGTGTGGAGCGGGTGACGGGAATCGAACCCGCATGACCAGCTTGGAAGGCTGGGGCTCTGCCATTGAGCTACACCCGCACGACCGGGCGCGCCCGGCCGGTGCCAGGGTAGCGGGTGCCCCGCTCGTTCTCCGGCGCCCACTACGCTGGGCCGGGTCGCGGGGTATGGCGCAGCTTGGTAGCGCGTCCGCTTTGGGAGCGGAAGGCCGCCAGTTCGAATCTGGCTACCCCGACCATCTAACCTGTCCGGGCACGTTCCCCGCTGAACCCCAGGAGTACCTCCCCGTGAAGAGCGCCGTCGAGACCCTCAACCCCACCCGGGTGAAGCTGACCGTCGAGGTGCCCTTCGACGAGCTCAAGCCGAGCATGGACCAGGCCTACAAGAGCATCGCCAGCCAGGTGCAGGTCCCCGGGTTCCGCAAGGGGAAGGTGCCGCCCCGGATCATCGACCAGCGCTTCGGTCGCGCCGCCGTGCTGCAGGAGGCGGTCAACGACGCGCTGCCGCAGATGTACGCCAAGGCCGCCGAGGAGAACGAGCTGCGGCCGCTCGGGCAGCCCGAGGTCGAGGTGACCGAGGTGCCCGACCCGCAGGCCGGCGGTGACCTCAAGTTCACCGTCGAGGTCGACGTCCGGCCGACGATCACGCTGCCGGACTTCTCGACGATCTCCGTCACGGTGGACGACGTCGAGGTCACCGACGCCGACGTCGACGCCCGCCTGGACCAGCTCCGCGAGCGGTTCGGCACCCTCACCGGCGTCGACCGGCCGGTCGCCGACGGCGACTTCGTCTCGATCGACATCTCCGCCACGATCGACGGCGAGGAGATCGACTCCGCCAAGGGCATCTCCTACCAGGTCGGCAGCGGGACCATGCTCGACGGCCTCGACGAGGTGCTGATCGGCGCGAGCGCCGGGGAGAGCCGCACGTTCACCGCGCCGCTGGCCGGCGGCGAGCACGCGGGTGAGGACGCCGAGGTGACCGTCGTCGTCCAGTCGGTCAAGGTGCGCGAACTGCCCGAGGCGGACGACGACTTCGCCCAGCTGGCGAGTGAGTTCGACACGCTCGAGGAGCTGCGTGAGGACCTGCGCGCCCAGGCGCAGCGCGTGAAGGCGATGGAGCAGGGCGTGCAGGCCCGCGACCGGGTGCTCGAGGCCCTCCTCGAGGCCGTCGAGGTGCCGGTGCCGCAGTCCCTGGTGACCGCCGAGGTCGAGCGGCACCTGGAGAACGAGGGCCGCACCGAGGACGCCGAGCACCGCGCCGAGGTCACCGCTGAGGCGGAGAAGGCCCTGCGCACCCAGTTCCTGCTCGACGCGATCGCGGAGCGGGAGAAGGTCTCGGTCGGCCAGCAGGAGCTCATCGAGTACCTGGTCGCGACCGCCCCGCGGTACGGCATGGACCCGAACACCTTCGCCCAGGCCCTCGACGAGGCCGGCCAGATCCCGGCGATGGTGTCCGAGGTGGCCCGCCGCAAGGCCCTGGCCGCGGCGCTCGAGCAGGCCACGGTCACCGACGCGTCCGGCAACCAGGTCGACCTCGACGCCCTCGTGCCGAGAGCGGACGTGGACGAGGAGCTGGACCTCGAGGACGAGCTCGACGAGGACGAGGACCTGGACGACGACCTGGACGACGACCTGGACGACGAGGCAGCCGAGGAGAGCGGCGAGGACGTCGCTCGCTGAGCCCTCCGCCGTCCCCGTCGGTGCCCCCGCCTGCAGCCAGGCCGGGGGCACCGTCGCGTCCGGGACGGACCAGCGTGCGCCGACAGCGAAAACTGGGGGCCTGGGGGAGTTGGCCGTCCGAGCGCGGCGTTAGGGTCGCTGCACCGTCATCGAGACAGTCATCCAGACAGATGGAGCCCCGAGCTGATGGAGGGCATGAGCGTGAGCGAGCAGGCGTCGGGTACGCACCCGGAGGCGCGCGGCGGCAACCAGGTCTTCGGGCTGGACGACCACATCTACCAGCGGCTGCTCAAGGAGCGGATCATCTGGCTGGGGTCGGAGGTGCGCGACGAGAACGCCAACGCCATCTGCGCGCAGATGCTGCTGCTGGCGGCCGAGGACCCGGACAAGGACATCTTCCTCTACATCAACAGCCCCGGCGGCTCGGTCACCGCCGGGATGGCGATCTACGACACGATGCAGTACGTCAAGCCGGACGTCGCGACCGTGGCGATGGGGCTGGCCGCGTCGATGGGTCAGTTCCTGCTCTCCTCGGGCGCCAAGGGCAAGCGGTACGCCACCCCGCACGCCCGGATCATGATGCACCAGCCCTCCGGGGGGATCGGCGGGACGGCCAGCGACATCCGCATCCAGGCCGAGCTCATCCTGCACATGAAGAAGCAGCTCACCGAGCTGATCGCCGAGCAGACCGGCCAGCCGGTCGAGCAGATCACCAAGGACGCCGACCGCGACCGCTGGTTCACCGCCGCCGAGGCCCGGGAGTACGGCTTCATCGACCACGTGGTGGCCAGCGCCGGTGACGTCAGCGGCGGCGGCGGCACCAACGCCTGACGCCCACCCTCCGACCCCGTCTCTTGCGAGGAGCAGCCCCAGTGATCATCGACCCCCGCCGAGCCGGCGGCGCCCCGACCGGCGACGTCATGCCGTCGAGCCGGTACATCCTGCCGCAGTTCGAGGAGCGCACGGCCTACGGCTTCAAGCGCCAGGACCCCTACACCAAGCTGTTCGAGGACCGGATCATCTTCCTCGGCGTGCAGATCGACGACGCGTCCGCGGACGACGTGATGGCCCAGCTGCTGGTCCTGGAGGCGCAGGACCCCGACCGCGACATCATCATGTACATCAACTCCCCGGGCGGGTCCTTCACCGCCCTGACCGCGATCTACGACACGATGATGTACATCAAGCCGGAGATCCAGACGGTCTGCCTGGGTCAGGCGGCGTCCGCTGCGGCGGTCCTGCTCGCGGCCGGCGCTCCCGGCAAGCGGCTCGCGCTGCCGAACGCCCGCGTCCTCATCCACCAGCCGGCGATGGCCGGCGGCGACTACGGCCAGGCCTCCGACATCGAGATCCAGGCCAACGAGGTGCTGCGGATGCGGACCTGGCTGGAGGAGACCATCGCCAAGCACTCCAACCGCACCGCCGACCAGGTGAGGCTCGACATCGAGCGCGACAAGATCCTCACCGCCGAGGCCGCGCTGGAGTACGGTCTCGTCGACCAGGTGCTGGTCAGCCGCAAGGGCTCGGTCGCGGTCGGCTCCGCCAGCTGACCCGCACACCGGGGTGGATCTGCCGGGCAACACGCCGACGGACTCGCCCCTGGCGCTGACAGCGCGGCGCGCGTGGTGTGCAATGGGGATGTGAGTCCCGCCGGTGGTGGGCTCGGGAGGAAGGGAACTCGTCCGTGGCACGCATCGGTGACGGCGCAGACCTGCTCAAGTGCTCCTTCTGCGGGAAGAGCCAGAAGCAGGTCAAGAAGCTCATCGCCGGACCCGGCGTCTACATCTGCGACGAGTGCATCGACCTCTGCAACGAGATCATCGAGGAGGAGCTGGCCGAGGCCAGCGAGCTGGGGCTCGTCGAGCTGCCGAAGCCCAAGGAGATCTTCTCCTTCCTCGAGGAGTACATCATCGGCCAGGACGCCGCCAAGAAGGCGCTCGCCGTGGCCGTGTACAACCACTACAAGCGCATCCAGGCCGGTGAGCCCACGAAGAAGGGCGAGGAGCCGGTCGAGCTGGCCAAGTCGAACATCCTGCTCATCGGTCCGACGGGCTCCGGCAAGACGTACATGGCCCAGACGCTGGCGAAGATGCTCAACGTGCCGTTCGCGATCGCGGACGCCACGGCGCTCACCGAGGCGGGCTACGTCGGCGAGGACGTCGAGAACATCCTCCTCAAGCTGATCCAGGCCGCGGACTACGACGTCAAGAAGGCCGAGACGGGGATCATCTACATCGACGAGGTCGACAAGATCGCCCGGAAGTCGGAGAACCCGTCGATCACCCGGGACGTCTCCGGGGAGGGTGTCCAGCAGGCCCTGCTGAAGATCCTCGAGGGGACGACGGCGTCGGTGCCGCCGCAGGGCGGGCGCAAGCACCCGCACCAGGAGTTCATCCAGATCGACACGACCAACGTGCTGTTCATCGTCGGCGGCGCGTTCGCCGGTCTCGAGGACATCGTCTCCGCGCGGATCGGCAAGCGCGGGATCGGCTTCGGCGCCGCCCTGCACAGCGCCGCCGACCTGCCCGACCTCTTCGCCGAGGTGATGCCGGAGGACCTGCTCAAGTTCGGCCTCATCCCCGAGTTCATCGGCCGCCTGCCGGTGATCACCACGGTGTCGCACCTGGACCGGGACGCCCTCGTGCGGATCCTCACCGAGCCGCGCAACGCCCTGGTCAAGCAGTACCAGCGGATGTTCGAGATCGACGGGGTCGAGCTGGAGTTCACCCCGGACGCCCTCGACGCGGTCGCCGACCAGGCGATCCTGCGTGGCACCGGCGCCCGCGGTCTTCGGGCGATCATGGAGGAGGTCCTCCTCCCGGTGATGTTCGACGTCCCCTCGAGGGACGACGTCGCCCGCGTCGTCGTCAACCGCGAGGTCGTGCTCGAGAACGTGCTGCCGACCCTCGTGCCACGGGAG
>JBMOMI010000215.1:0-6030 GCA_049325235.1 Actinomycetota bacterium
GCTGGCCGACTGCCGCACCGACGACGTCGAGCGGTCCGAGCTGTTCATCGTCGAGGGCGACAGCGCCCTCGGGACGGCGAAGGTCGCTCGCTCCAGCGACTTCCAGGCGCTGCTGCCGATCCGCGGCAAGATCCTCAACGTGCAGAAGGCGTCCGTCGCGGACATGCTGAAGAACGCCGAGTGCGCCTCGATCATCCAGGTGATCGGCGCGGGATCGGGGCGCACGTTCGACCTGGACGCGGCGCGGTACGGCAAGGTCATCCTCTTGGCCGACGCTGACGTGGACGGCGCTCACATCAGGACGCTGTTGATCACCCTGTTCTTCCGGTACATGCGGCCGCTGGTGGACGCCGGCCGGCTGTACGCCGCAGTTCCGCCGCTGCACCGCGTCGAGGTCGTCGGCAGCGGCCGGCAGAAGAACGAGCTGATCTACACGTACTCCGAGGCGGAGCTGGCCAGGGTGCTGGCGGGCCTGCAGAAGAAGGGGCGGCGCTACAAGGAGCCGATCCAGCGGTACAAGGGCCTCGGGGAGATGGACGCCGACCAGCTCGCCGAGACGACGATGGACCCTCGCCACCGCACGCTGCGCCGCATCACGGTCACCGACGCCGAGGCCGCCGAGCGCGTCTTCGAGCTGCTCATGGGCAACGACGTGGCGCCGCGCAAGGACTTCATCGTCGCGGGCGCCCAGGCGCTGGACCGGGAGCGGATCGACGCCTGACGGCGGTCAGTGCTGATGGGCCGAGGACGTCGCGGCCTCGTGGAATTCGCTCGAACGCAGCGTGTCCAGCAGGTGGTGCGCGTAGACCTGGAAGCCGAGCATCGCCTCCACGTACCGGCGAGCGTCCTCGACGGAGCGGTCCTCGAGAAGCCTCAGCTCCGTGACCCGTTCCAGCCGCGACTCCAGCTCCTCGTGCAGCACCGCTGTGAGATGGTCGGCAAGTTCGCGGACCGAGCCGGTCTCGACGGCTCGTTCGGCGAGTGGGATCACCGGTCCGTGGTCGAGGCCAGCAGGCTGAAGACCCGTGAACGGAGCGCCCTCTCCAGCACGGTGCACGCGCACCACGGTCTCGAAGAACAGCCGGTCAGCGACCTCTCGCGCCTCGGGACCCAGCCCGCGGACCGGAAGCACCGCAGCGAAGGCCGCTCGCACCTCCGCCTCGCCGTCGGCGGGGACGTACGGCAGGACGACGTCCACCTGCCGGGAGTCGAGGGCCGCGCGCGCGGCCAGGACGACGGGTCCGTCGAGTGAGTCGCAGTGCGGTGGCACGTGGCACCTCCCGGCACGGTGGTGGTTCCACTGTAGGTGTGTCGTTCGCCGTGCAACGTCGTCCGCTGGGGTCGTGTCCCGGATGACGGCCGTGCCCGCCGCTCCGTAGCCTCAATGACGTGCTGGGCGCGCGTCCCGTCCCGCCGTCGGAGGCGCTGCTGCGCACCGGCCTGCGGTGGCGGCCCATCGAGGACGCCGACGCCGCGGCCGAGCGGTTCGCCGAAGACGACCTGCACGACGAGCTGCTCGGCGGGTCGTGGAAGGACCCGAGGCTGGACTCGCTGCTCGGGGTCGACCCCGACGGCGTGCCCCGCGCCTTCGGGCACGTGGAGGTGCGGCCGGGTGACACCCGCACGGTGCGCGCCTTCTGCTGGGGCGGGGTCCACCCCCGGTGGCGTCGCCGCGGCATCGGCCGGGCGGTGCTGGCCTGGCAGGAGGACGTCGGGCGCCGCAAGATCGCGGCGACGGGCCGCCACGGGCCGGCCCGCCTGCTCGTGCACGCCGAGGAGCAGGCCGTGGACCGCCGCCGCCTGGCGGCGCGCGCCGGCTTCGCGCCGGTGCGCTGGTACGTCGACATGTCCCGGTCGTTGGGCGCGTCGCCGCCCCACGTCCCCCACACGGACGGGGTGCGCATCGTTCCCTTCCACGCCGAACTCAGCGAACGAGTCCGCTTGGCGCACAACGAGTCCTTCGCCGAGCACTGGGGCAGCGAGCCGCGCTCGGAGGAGGACTGGGCGCGGTCGACCGTCGGCACGCGGCACTTCCGTGCCGACTGGAGCTTCGTCGTCCTGGACGGCGACCGGGTCGCCGCCTACACGCTGGCCTCGGCGTACCGGCAGGACTGGGAGGCGCAGGGCTACACGTGCGGGTGGACCGACCTGCTCGGCGCCCGCCCCGCATGGCGAGGACGCCGGCTGGCCCCCGCTCTCCTGGCGGCCTCGATGCGCGCGATGGCCGCGTCCGGGATGCAGCGCGCGGACATCGGAGTGGACTCCGAGAACGCCTCGGGGGCGCTGCAGCTCTACACCAGCCTCGGGTACGAGCCGCAGCGGCGAAGCGTCGCGTACGCCAAGGAGATCGCGCCTCAGGTCTCGCCGCCGATGTCGACGGCGTAGGCCTCCCAAACGAGGTCCGAGCCGCGCTGGCGGTGCTGGGAGAGGTCGGCCAGCAGCGTCGTCCCGAGGCTGCGCAGCTCCGCCACGTGCTCTGCGGCGTCCTCGCGGGCGGACAGGTCGAGCAGGTCCTCGACGTCCCGCTGCAGGCGGATGTGGTCGCGCGCGAGCCGGTGCACCGGCCCGGCCAGGCGCGGGGCCGCCGCCACCAGCGCGGCGTGCAGGCCGTCGGGAGCCTCGGTGAGCAGGACGTGGTCGCGCAGGTCGCCGCTGATCTCCACGGCGGCCACGTGCAGCCGCTCGGCCCAGTCCGGCTCCCGTCCGGTGGCGGGTGCGGCCAGTGCCAGCTCGAGCGCTGTCATCGCCTCGCGCAGCTCGGCCCGGCGCCGGCGGACGTCCCGGAGTGTGGTCTCGACCGTGCGTGCGTCCATGGTGGCCTCCACCGCCGTCCCCTTGAGGACGATGGTGCCCCTGGCGCTCTCGGGCGCGCCAGGGGCTGTCGTCATGTTGTGTGCGGTCCGCCACCTCCTCTCACTCGATGCGGGCGATGGGCTCTCCCTGGCGGACGGCGGCCTCCTCCTCGACGAGCAGGTGCACGACGCCCGCCGCCGGTGCGGGGACCTCGACCGACACCTTGTCGACCTGAACCTCCGCCAGCAGCTGGTCGGCGGCCACGGCCTGGCCGTCGGTGACGAACCACGTGGAGAGCACGCCCTCGGCGTCCGGCCGCTCCTTCGACAGCTGCGGGAACGGGACCTCGGTCATACCGCGACGGCGCGGCGGACGGCGGACTCGATCCGGTCGTGGCGCGGCAGCACCGCGTACTCCAGCGGCCGCGAGTAGGGGATCGGGACGTCGGGCACCGCCACCCGCTGCACCGGCACCCTCAGCAACGTCGGGTCGTGGTCGGCCACCGTGGCCACCACCTCGCCGGACAGCCCGAACGACCGGTAGTCCTCGTCGACGACGACCAGCCGGCCGGTCTTGCCCACCGAGGTGAGGATCGCGTCACGGTCGAGCGGCACGAGGCTGCGCAGGTCGATCACCTCGACGTCGATGCCGTCCTCCGCGACCGTCTCGGCGACGTCCAGCGCGTGGTGCACCGACAGCGACAGCGTGACGACAGTGACGTCGCCGCCCTCGCGCGCCACCCGGGCCTTGCCGATCGGCACCTCGTACTCCCCGTCGGGGACGTCGTCGGTCGCGCGCGGGTTCTTCGCCATCCACGGCAGGCCCATGACGCCCTTGTGGAACATGTAGACGACCGGGTTGTCGTCCCGGATCGCCGCGGTCATCAGGCCCTTGGCGTCGGCCGGCGTGCTCGGGACGACCACCTTCATCCCGGGCAGGTGGGCGAACGTCCCCCACAGGCACTGCGAGTGCTGCGCGCCGTCGGAGTACCCTCCGCCGACCGCGGTCGTCAGCACCATCGGCACCTTCACGTTGCCGCCGGACTCGAAGTGGATCTTCGCCATGTGGTTGTAGATCTGGTCGAGGCACACGCCCATGAAGTCGGCGAACATCAGCTCGACGATCGGGCGCATCCCCTCGACGGCCGCGCCGATGCCCAGGCCGATGAAGGCGGTCTCGGAGATCGGCGTGTCGATGACCCGGTCGGGCCCGAACCGGTCGAGCAGCCCGGTGGTGGAGCTGAAGATGCCGCCGTAGGCGCCGACGTCCTCGCCCAGGTAGATCACCTCGGGGTTGCGCTCCATCTCGTGCGCGATGGCCTCGACCATCGCCTTGGACGTCGTCAGCCGCCGGCTCGCGCGCGGCGCCGGGACGGTCGGGGTGTCGGTGACGGTCACTGGTGCACCCTCTTCCAGGCAGGCATCGAGATGATGCTTGTTGTTCGGACTCGGTGAGGGTCGGGGTGACGGCCTGTGGCGGTCGCTCGGCCAGAGCCACGATGACACCGCCGCCCCCGGCTCTCCCGAGGCTGTAGACCGGCATCAGAAGGACGCGCCGCAGAGCGCCAGTCAGTGACCGTCCGGCGGACAGCCTCCTCACCGAGTCGTCGCTGCCAACTCGAGGAGAACCGTTGTCTGACTTCTTGTCCGCGCCGGTCGCGTTGTTCCACGTCGGGATCGACTGGGCCGCCGAGACCCATGCCGTCTGTGTCCTCGACGACGCCGGCAAGGTGAAGTCCACCTTCACCATCACCCACACCGCTGACGGGTTCGTCGACCTGATCCGCAGGCTCGGCAAACTCGGTGACCGCGCCGACGTGTCGGTGGCGATCGAGCGGCCCGACGGGCGGCTGGTCGACGCCCTGCTCGAGGCCGGTCACCCGGTGGTGCCGGTCAGCCCGAACGCGATCAAGGCCTGGCGCGACGGCGAAGTGGTCTCCGGGGCGAAGTCCGACGCCGGCGACGCCGTGGTGATCGCCGAGTACCTGCGGCTGCGCCAGCACCGACTCCGGGTCGCTGTCCCGTTCAGCGACCAGACCAAGGCGCTGCGCACCGCTGTCCGCACCCGCGGTGACCTGGTCGAGATGCGCGTCGCGGCGACCAACCAGCTGGCCGCGCTGTTGGACATGCACTGGCCCGGCGCCAAGGCGATCTTCGCCGACGTGGAGTCGCCGATCGCGCTGAAGTTCCTGACCCGCTACCCGACCCCGAACGCCGCGGCCAGGCTCGGCGAGAAACGCATCGCCGCGTTCTGCGCCGCCAACGGCTACTCCGGCCGCCGGCCCGCCAGCGAGCTGCTCGACCGGCTCCGCAACGCGCCCGCAGGCACCACCAGCCCAGCACTCACCGACGTCCTCAAGCACACCGTGCTGGCCATGGTCACGGTGCTCACCGCCCTCAACGCCGCGGTCAAGGACCTCGACAACACCGTGATCGCCCACCTCGGGGAGCACCCGGACGGGGAGATCTTCACGTCGCTGCCAAGGTCGGGTCAGATCAACGCCGCCCAGATGCTCGCCGAGTGGGGCGACTGCCGAGAAGCCTACGCCTCCGCCGACGCGGTCGCGGCCCTCGCCGGACTGACCCCGGTCACCAAGGAATCCGGCAAGCACCGAGCGGTCAGCTTCCGCTGGGCCTGCAACACCCGCTTCCGCGTCGCGATGACCACCTTCGCCGACAACAGCCGCCATGCCAGCCCCTGGGCCGCCGACATCTACCAACGAGCCCGCGACAACGGCAAGGACCACCCCCACGCGATCCGCATCCTGGCCCGCTCCTGGACTCGCGTGATCTACCGCTGCTGGCAAGACCGCGTGCCCTACGACGCCGCCAACCACGGCGCCGCCCAACGACTCGGTCAACCGCCGCAAGCGGCCTGAGGTTGACTCAGAGGGTGTCATCGGCTCAGGTCACTTCCCCATCATCGCGGTCACGAGCTCGGACAGGTCGGTCTGGTCGGGCTGCAGCTGGCGGTGCAGGACCCCTTCGTAGAGGACGACGAAGCGGTCGCAGACCTCGAAGAGGTCCTGCAGTCGGTGGGTGATCAGGACGACCGACACGCCCCGGGCGGAGACGTCGCGGATGAGCTGGAGGACCATCTCGACCTCCTTGGCCGCCAGCGCCGCGGTGGGCTCGTCCAACACGAGCACCTTGGGGTCGAAGGTGACGGCGCGGGCGATCGCGACGGCCTGCCGCTGCCCGCCGGAGAGAGTGCCGACCTCCTGGGTGGTGTCGCTGA
>JBMOMI010000216.1:0-6030 GCA_049325235.1 Actinomycetota bacterium
TGCCACGACCAGGAGGACTTCAGTGGTCGTCTTCATCGTCAGGAGGCTGATCGTCTCCTTCTTCGTGCTCGTCGTCGCGACGTTCATCATGTACTCGCTGACGGCCCTGTCGGGGGACCCCTTCGAAGACCTGTACGGCATCCAGAACGCCGCTGACCGCGAGCGCCGGATGGACGCACGGGCCGAGCTGCTGATGCTCGACAAGTCGATCCCGGAGCGCTACCTCAGCTGGCTGGGGGGAGTGCTCGGCTACCTGCTGCCGTTCGTCGGCGGCACGCTGGGCCGGAACATCAACGGCCAGGAGATCTCCACCCTGCTCGGTCAGGCGCTGTCGGCCACGCTCCAGCTGGTGCTCGCGGCGACCGTGCTCGCGATCATCACCGGCGTCACCATCGGCATCGTCTCGGCGCTGCGCCAGTACAGCGCGTTCGACTACTCGATCACGCTGGTCTCGTTCCTGTTCTTCTCGCTGCCGATCTTCTGGGTCGCGATCCTGCTGAAGCAGTACGGCGCCATCAAGCTCAACACCTGGCTGGCCGACCCGGCGATCACCCCGACCTGGCTCGTCGGCCTTTCCCTGCTCAGCGCGTTCTTCTGGACGGCGATCCTCGGCGGCCGGCAGTGGAAGCGGCGTCTGATCGTCTTCGGCAGCGTGTTCGCCGCCACCGCCGTCCTGCTGTACTACCTGTCGTTCGTCCGCTGGTTCAAGACGCCCTCGCTCGGCATCCCGCTGATGCTGATGCTCGCCGTGGGCGCCGCCTTCGCGGTCACCGCCCTCACGTCCGGCCTGGGACGGCGCACGGTGCTGTACTCAGCGCTCGCGGCCGGGGGCATCGGGTTCGTGATCTACCTGGTCACGCTCGGCGTCCTGGACGACCCGAACTGGCTGCTGCTCCTCGGCCTGTGTGCCGTGACGCTGGCGCTGGCGGGGGCGGCAGGCTGGTTCCTCGGCGGTATCGACCGGGAGCAGGCCGTGCGGGCCGCCGTCCTCACCGGGGTGGCCATCAGCGTCCTCGGATTCGCCGACCACGTGCTGCGCGCCTTCCCCGACTACACGCGCAAGGTGGCGGGCCGCCCGGTCGCGACGATCGGGTCCAACACCCCCAACTTCCGCGGCGACTTCTGGCAGACCTTCCTCGACTCGGCCACCCACATCGTGCTGCCGAGCATCGCGCTGATCCTCATCTCGTTCGCCACGTACACGCGCTACACGCGCGCGAGCATGCTCGAGGTGATGAACCAGGACTACGTGCGCACCGCGCGCTCCAAGGGGCTCACCGAGCGCACCGTCGTCATGCGGCACGCCTTCCGCAACGCGCTGATCCCGGTGACGACGCTGATGGCGATCGACTTCGGCGCCGTCCTCGGAGGCGCCGTCATCACCGAGACCGTCTTCGGCTGGCGCGGCATGGGCAACCTGTTCATCACCGGCCTGCGGCCCGTCCCCGACCCGGCGCCCGTGATGGGCTTCTTCATCGTCGTCGGAGCGGCCGTGGTGATCTTCAACCTCATCGCCGACATCGCGTACGCCTTCCTCGACCCGAGGATCCGGCTCAGCTGAGCTACCGTCCCAGCCGGTGACCCGCGCCACCCGTTGCGGAACCAGAAAGAGGACCATCACCGAATGGCACTACAACCGGGACAGAACGTCCCCGACGAGCGCACCAAGCCGATCGACGACGCGGACCTGAACCGCCCGACGGCGGTGGCCGACGCGAGCGGCATGCAGATCAAGGCCCGCTCCCAGGGGGAGCTCGTGCGGCGCCGGTTCTTCCGGCACCGCGGGGCGCTGTTCGGCATGCTGCTGCTGGCGTTCGTCGTCCTGCTCGCCTACACCTCCATCGGGTTCTGGCAGATCCCCGGGTGGTGGGGCAAGAACTACATCAGCACCGCTCCCGTCATCGACGGTGGCCGCCCGACGCTCGACCTCATCCCTTGGCTGGACGGCGACGGGTTCGCCGTCGGCGAGAACCCGTTCGGCCAGGACAACGTCGGCAAGGACTACTTCGCCCTGACGATGCGCGGTGCGCAGCGGTCGATCACCGTGGCGATCGTCGTGGGGCTCGTCGCGACGACCGTCGGGTCCATCCTCGGCGCGGTCGCCGGCTTCTTCCGGGGCTGGGCGGAGAGCGTGATCATGCGCTTCACCGACGTGATGATCACCATTCCGGTGCTCGTCATCGCGGCCGTGCTCGGCCGGCGGTTCGGCAACCTCGGCATCTGGGCGCTGGCCGTCGTCCTCGGGCTGATCGTCTGGACGTCGCTGGCCCGGCTGGTGCGCGGCGAGTTCCTGTCCTTGCGGGAGAAGGAGTTCGTGGAGGCGGCCCGGGCGATGGGTGCCGGGAGCGGCCGCATCATCTTCCGGCACATCATGCCGAACACGCTCGGCGTGATCATCGTCAACGCCACGCTCACCTGCGCGGTGGCCATCCTGCTGGAGACCGCGCTGTCGTACCTCGGCTTCGGCGTCCGGCCTCCGGACACGTCGCTGGGTCTGCTCATCAGCGAGTACCAGGCCGCGTTCACCACACGGCCATGGCTCTTCTGGTGGCCCGGCCTGTTCATCGTCGCCATCGCGCTGAGCGTGAACTTCATCGGCGACGGCCTGCGTGATGCCTTCGACCCCCGACAGACCCGGGTGCGTGCGTGATGACCTCCTCCGACAACCAGCTGACTCCCGCCGACACCACGGTCCACGAGACCCCGATCGGCTCGGGCGTCGCCCACATCGCGACGTCCGTCCAGGCGATCCGACCCCCGTCGGAGACCGAGCTGCTCCGCGTCGAGGACCTGTCGGTGTCGTTCCCGACCGACGACGGTCTCGTCAAGGCGGTCCGGGGCGTGTCCTACTCACTGCGTGAGCGCGAGGTGCTCGGCATCGTCGGTGAGTCCGGGTCCGGCAAGTCGGTCTCGTCCATGGCCGTGATGGGTCTGCTGCCGAAGTCGGCGCAGGTCAGTGGGCGGATCCTGTTCCGCGGCAAGGACGTCCTGAAGATGACCCCGAAGGAGCAGCGGAGCCTGCGGGGGCGCAAGATCGGCATGATCTTCCAGGACCCGATGACGGCGCTCAACCCGGTCTACACGGTCGGTGACCAGCTCGCCGAGGCGGTCCGGTCCCACGAGGCCGTGGCCAAGAAGGTCGCGCTCAAGCGGGCCGAGGAGATGCTCGACCTCGTCGGCATCCCGCAGCCGAAGCAGCGGCTGCGCAACTACCCGCACGAGTTCTCCGGCGGCATGCGCCAGCGGGCCATGATCGCCATGGCCGTGATCAACAACCCGGACGTCATCATCGCGGACGAGCCGACGACCGCCCTGGACGTCACGGTGCAGGCCCAGATCCTCGAGAAGCTCATCGAGGTCAAGGACGCCGTGAACGCCGCCATCGTGCTCATCACGCACGACCTGGGCGTCGTGGCCGGCATGGCGCACCGCGTGCTCGTGATGTACGCCGGGCGCGCCGTCGAGATCGGCGACGTGGACAGCGTCTTCTACCGCCCCCGCATGCCGTACACGGGCGGCCTGCTGGGGTCAATCCCCGCCCTCGAGGGGCACTCCGAGCGGCTGCGCCCGATCAAGGGCGCCCCGCCGTCCCTCATCAACCTGCCGCCGGGCTGCCCGTTCTCCCCGCGTTGCCCCCTGGCCACCGACGTCTGCCGTCAGGTGGAGCCGCCCCTGGTGGAGACCGACGAGCGCTACCACGTCGCGGCCTGCCACCACTGGGACCAGATGGCCGAGGCTGACGACCCGACCGCCTTCTTCCGGACCGAGAGCGAGACCGTCCGATGAGCTCCTCCACGCACCCCGGCGTCGAGACGACGCCGCAGAGCGTCGGCGCGGACGACGATCGCAACCACCTCCTCGACGTCCGTGACCTGGTGATGAACTTCCCGGTCAAGGGCGGTGGGCTGCTGCGTCGCACGGTCGGCTACGTGCAGGCCGTGTCCGGCGTCACCTTCCACGTGGACGCCGGCGAGACGCTCGGCGTCGTCGGTGAGTCCGGTTGCGGCAAGTCGACGACCGGTCGGGCGGTGCTGCAGCTGCACACTCCGACGTCCGGCTCCGTGCGCTACGGGGGCAAGGAGCTCGTCGGGCTGGGCACCAAGGAGATGCGCGCGGTCCGCAAGGAGCTGCAGATCGTCTTCCAGGACCCGTACGCCTCCCTCAACCCGAAGATGCCCGTCAACGACATCGTCGGCGAGCCGCTGCGGGTGCACGGGCGGTGGAAGAGCGACAAGGAGGGCAAGGCACGCGTCGCCGAGCTCCTCCAGCTGGTCGGCCTGAACCCTGAGCACGGCAACCGCTACCCGCACGAGTTCTCCGGCGGTCAGCGCCAGCGGATCGGGATCGCCCGCGCTCTCGCGCTGGAGCCCAAGATGCTCGTGCTCGACGAGCCAGTCTCCGCGCTGGACGTCTCCGTGCAGGCGGGCGTCGTCAACCTCCTCGAGGACCTGCAGGACAGGCTCGGGCTGGCGTACCTGTTCATCGCGCACGACCTGTCGGTCGTCCGGCACATCTCCGACCGGGTCGCCGTGATGTACCTCGGGAAGATCGTCGAGATCGGCAACCGTGACGACATCTACGAGCGCCCGATGCACCCCTACACGCAGGCGCTCCTGTCCGCGGCTCCGACCGCGGACCCGGAGGAGGAGCGCCGCCGCGAACGCGTCATCCTCACCGGTGACGTCCCCAGCCCGCTCAACCCGCCGTCCGGCTGCCGGTTCCGCACGCGGTGCTGGAAGGCGCAGGACATCTGCGCCACCGAGGAGCCCGCGCTGATCCAGCGCGGCGGCGAGCAGCGCGTGGCGTGCCACTTCGCGGAGGTGGCTCCCACCCTCACCCCGTGACCACCCCCTGGGTTTGGTGCAGGGTGGCCCCGCACCAATAGGTTTGTTGCAGGGCCACCCTGTACCAACCCGGGATTGGAGTCATTCCGCCCAGTAGCGGGACGGATGGGCGGTCAGGCCACCTGACGGTCGCGGACGAGGAGCGCCGGCAGCGGGCGACGGGCCGCGCTGCGAAGCTTTGCCAGCAGCTCCCTGCACAGCTGTTCCTCGTCGTCGAACACGTCGCTCGGCGCCACCGGGATGACGTCGACGTCGTGCATGACGAGTGCGCGCTGCCGTCGCTGCGTTCGCTTGTAGCGCTCGGGGGACAGGTGCCAGGCCATCGAGTCCAGCTCGAGCGCCACGCCGTAGTCCGGCCAGTAGGCATCGGGGACGGCGACGAGCTCGCCGTCGGGCGTGACGAGCTCCTTGTTCCACACGGGCTCGGGGACGCCGTACCTGCGGAACGCCTCGCGCAGCTTCGCTTCCGCGGCCGACCTGACCCCCGCCTCGATCTCGGCGAGCACCAGGCGGCTCAGCGCCGTGCGCTGCCGCTGCGCCGCCATGACCTGCTTGAAGAGGTCCTCGGCCTTGAGGCCGTGATTCTGGATCACGTCGGCGACGAGCTCGCGGACGTCGTCCAGCTTCTCGAGCTGCCGACACGCGTCGACGAGCGCCCGGGCCAGCGGAGCGCAGCGGAGGTCGCGCTTGAGAACAGGTTCGGGCAGGTACCGGGTTCGCGTCACGACGGCGAAGCCGTGCGAGGTCTTCTGGCACCGGTGCTTGACGAGGATGTGCACCCTCGGGGTCAGCATCCTTGCGGCCGTGCGGACTCCGTGCTCAGCGAGCGCATCGAGGCCGGTGAGCACGGACCCGTCTCCGCCGTACTCCAGCGCACCGAGCCGGCGTTCGAACCGGGTTGGCGTGCCGCGATGGGCCAGCACCACGCCGGGGAGCAGTCGCTGCCACGGACCTGAGGGGCGAATCCGGTGACAGACCGTCGAGAGCGGTACCCCAGCCTCGTTCAGCTTCGCGTGCGTCGTGACGGCACGGCCGGGGCGGAGCAGCTGGGCCAGTTTCTTCTCGTCGACCTGGGTGCGCCGGGGCATGGGTCAACGATGCCTTGCTGGTGTGAAGCGCTGCTGGGACACGAGGTCGTACCTGTGGACAACGCTCCCAGGGCCAGTGCGTCAGTGGGCGGCGTCGT
>JBMOMI010000217.1:0-5997 GCA_049325235.1 Actinomycetota bacterium
ACGGCCTCCTCGAGCTGCTCGAGCAGCGGGCCGACGAGGTTCTCGTTGCGGCCGGAGTAGATCGTCAGCGCGGTCTCGTCGCCGCCGGCGGCTCCGCCGTCGCCGGAGCCGCAGGCGGCCAGCGAGAGGGTGACGACGGCGGCCACGGCGGCCGCGAGACGGCGCCGGGCACGGGTCGGGACGGGCACGGGGGCTCCTCGAGCGACGGGGACCAGACGTCCGAACGCTACTTAGGTTTGCCTTACCGAATCAAGTTCGCGCCCCCACCCCCTCCGCAATAACCAGGCTTGTTGCCGCGACACACCGGCACGAAGCGGCAACAACCCTGGTTATTGCGCAGAACGCGTCAGGGGCCGGCGTGCGCCGCGGCCGCCGCGGCCGCTGCCGCCGCCTCGGCCGCGACGTGGTGCGCGGACGCCGCACCGCGCGACTCGGCCGCGGCGGCCCGGCGCACCGCCTCGGCGACGACGTGCGCGACGTCCGGGTGGAACACGCTCGGCACGATGTACGCGGCGTTGAGCTCGTCGTCGGTGACGGTCGCCGCCAGCGCGTACGCGGCCGCCAGCAGCGTCGGCGTGGTGATCGACGTGGACTGCGCGTCGAGGAGCCCCCGGAAGACGCCGGGGAACGCCAGCACGTTGTTGATCTGGTTGGCGAAGTCGCTGCGGCCGCTGGCGACGACGGCGGCGTGGCGCGCCGCCTCGGCCGGGTCGACCTCGGGCACCGGGTTGGCGAGCGCGAACACGACCGCGCCGTCGGCCATCGTCTCGATGTCGTCGCCGGTGAGGATGTTCGGCGCGGACAGGCCGATGAACACGTCGGCACCGGCGAGCGCGTCGCGCAGCGCGCCGGTGACGCCGCGGGGGTTGGTGTGCGCGGCGGTCCAGCGGGTCGAGACGTCGAGGTTGTCCCGGCCCGGGTGCAGGACGCCGTACTGGTCGGCGACGACGACGTCGCGGGCACCCGCGGCGAGCAGCAGCTTGAGCACCGCCGTGCCCGCCGCGCCGGCACCGGCCATCACGATCCGGACGTCGGCGAGCCGCTTGTGCACCACCTTGAGGGCGTTGGTCAGCGCAGCCAGCGTGACGATCGCCGTGCCGTGCTGGTCGTCGTGGAACACCGGGATGTCGAGCTCGGCGCGCAGCCGCGCCTCGATCTCGAAGCAGCGGGGCGCGGAGATGTCCTCGAGGTTGATGCCGGCGAACACCGGGGCGATCGCCTTGACCGTCGCCACGATCTCGTCGACGTCGGTGGTGTCGAGGCAGATCGGGAAGGCGTCGATGCCGCCGAACCGCTTGAACAGCGCCGCCTTGCCCTCCATCACCGGGAGCGCCGCGAGGGGACCGATGTCACCGAGCCCGAGCACGGCGGTGCCGTCGGAGACCACGGCGACCGTGTTGCGCTTGATCGTCAGCCGGCGGGCGTCCTCGGGGTTCTCGGCGATCGCCTGGCAGACCCGGGCCACGCCGGGCGTGTAGATCAGCGACAGGTCGTCGCGGTTGCGGATCGGCGTCTTCGGCTCGATCTGGATCTTCCCGCCGATGTGGGCGAGGAACGTCCGGTCCGACACCTTGCCGATGGCGACGCCGGGCAGGGCACGCAGCGCCTCCACGAGATCCTCGCTGTGGCCGCTGTCCCGCGCGGCGCACGTGACGTCGACGCGGACCCGGTCGTGGCCGGAGGCGGTGACGTCGAGCGCCGTGACGAGCCCTCCCGCCGCCTCGATCGCCGTCGTCAGCTCGCTGACGGCGGTCGGTCGGGCCGGCAGCTCGAGCCGGACGGTGATCGAGTACGAGACGCTGGGGACGACGGCCATGGGGCCCATCATCCCGGCCGCCGCCGCTACCGGTAAGTCAGGACGCCGCCACCGCGCGTGAGCCGGGCGCAACCCGGTCAGGCGCGGCGTCGCCTGCGCCGCTTCTCCGCGTACATGGCCGCGTCGGCGCGCCGCACGACGTCGGGCAGCCGCTCCCCCGGCCGGGCCGCCGCGGCGCCCACGGAGGCGTGCACCCTCAGCCCGTCCGGCGTCGTCGCCGAGCGCAGGGCCGCGCGCAGGCGGCGGGCCAGCCCGTCGGCGTCCCCGGCCCGCGGCACCAGCACGCCGAACTCGTCACCGCCGAGGCGGGCGACGACGTCCGTCATCCCGCGCAGGCCCGAGGTGAGGGCGTCGGCGGCGGTGCGCAGCAGGGCGTCCCCGGCGGCGTGGCCCCGGGAGTCGTTGACGGCCTTGAGCTCGTCGAGGTCGACCAGCGCGACGGTGACCGGCACGCCGGCGTCCACCAGCGCCTGGGCGTGGTCGAGCTCGGTGTCCCAGCTGTGCCGGCTCGCGGCCGCGGTCAGGCTGTCACGGTCCAGCTTGGCCCGGACGTCGACGAGCTGCCCTTCGAGGACGTCGCGGGCCTGCGCGACCCCGAGCAGCACCTCCGCGGCTGCCGCGACCTGGTCGGCGACCCGGCGGTCCAGCTCGGCAAACCCGTGCGCCGCCGAGCGGCGGACGGCGAGCAGCCCGCCGCCGACGTCGGCCCGGAACGGGCGCACCAGGTAGGCGGCCACGCCCTCGTCCGGCGACAGCGGCGGCGGCAGCGGTGCGGTCGCGGCGTCGTGGACGACGATCCCGTCGGCGGCGGTACGGCCCAGCCCGGACAGGACGTCGGCCACCCGCGGGACGTCGTCCGCGGCCCAGCCCCGCTGGCTCACCGCGAAGGCCCCGCTGCCGACCCAGACCGCCACCAGGTCGCTGCCCAGCGCCTCCGCGGCGACGGCGGCGACGCGCTCGAGCGTCTCGCCCAGGGAGCCGCCGAGGCTTCCGGTCAGCCGCTGCACGGCATGCAGGACCTCGAGCTCGTCGCCGAGGCGCTTGGCGGGGCTGTCCTCGGAGACGGTGTCGACGACGTCCAGCGCCGCGCGGCGAAGCTCTGCGGCGTCGGCGGCGAGCAGCGGCGGGCTGCGCTCCGGGTGACCCCACACGACGACGAGCTCCTCGCTCGGACGCACGAGGACGGCGGTGCCGGCGTAGTACGGACCGATGATGCGCGCCGAGGCGGAGGCGAGCACCCGCACCGGCATCGGGTCGGTGAGCACCTGGCGGAGCATCGGCTCGGCCGTCTCGGTCGCCTCGACGATCCCGGCCCACCCGGCGCCCCGCCCGACCCCGCCGACGTGCGCCCAGGTCCCGGCGCCGACACGGCGGAAGACGAGCACGTCGCGCGCGCCGAGGGCGGCGACCCGCTCGGTCGCCTCGGCGTCGGTGGCAGGGCCCGTCATGCGCGCAGTATCGGTCGGCGGACGCGCCACCTTCACGTCGTGCACCCGTTCGGTCACGTGCGGGCCGGCCGTCGCTCGTTACGATCGCTGGCGTGACCGGAGCCGCACGCACGCTGGACCGCTCGTCGGCGCTGCCGCTGTGGGCGCAGCTGGCCGACGACCTGGTCGCGCGGCTGGAGGCCGGTGACTTCAGCTCGCGCTTCCCGACCGAGCACGAGCTGGTGGCGCAGTACGGCGTGAGCCGCCACACCGTGCGGGACGCGCTGCGGCGGCTGCGGGACGACGGCCTGCTGTCCGCCGAGCGAGGGCGGGGCACGTTCGTCCGGCCGGGGCGTATCGACCAGCCGCTCGGCGCCATCTACTCCCTCTTCCGGGAGGTGGAGGCGCGCGGGATGGCGCAGACCTCGCAGGTGCGGGCGCTGGACGTCCGCACCGACACCGAGGTGGCGCACCGGCTGCGCCTGCCGGAGGACGCCGAGCTGGTCTACCTGGAGCGGCTGCGGCTTGCCGACGCCGAGCCTCTCGCGATCGACCGGGTGTGGCTGCAGCGCACCGTCGGCGAACCGCTGCTGCACGCCGACCTCGGCCGGACCGGCGTGTACGACGTCCTGGCGGAGTCCACCGGCGTTCGGCTGACCGGCGGGCGGGAGCGCATCCATGCCGTCGTCCCCAGCCCGGACGAACGCGAGCTGCTGGGCATCGCCGACGCCCCGGACGTCGCGGGGCTGGCCATCGAGCGCACCGGCGAGCTGGACGACCAGCCGGTGGAGTACCGGACGACGCTCGTGCGGGGCGACAGGTTCGCCGTGGTCGCGGAGTGGACGACGCGGCGTGGGTACCGGATGGACCTCGCCGTCCCCCGCGTCTGACCCTCCGTGATCATGGAATCCCGCCACCCTCACCCGGTTCAGCGTCGTCGCGCGATCAGGTAGCCCTGCTTCGACGCCTCGTCCTCCTCGGGAGGACGCCCACCCCAGAAGACCGGTGTGAATCCGGCGTCGGCTACGCGCCGCTCCATCTCCTGCGGCGACAGCCAGTACGTGTCGAACTCGACCCCGAGGCCGATCCTGCGGCCCGCGCGGCGACGTTGGCCGTCGCCCGCTTCGAAGGCCGTCACGACGTGGCCGCCCGGCTTGACGACACGGGCGAGCTCACCGAAGGCGACCGGTCTGTCGGCTGGATCGAGAAACAGAAGGGGAGTACCAGCACACCACGCCCGCCAGTGAGGCGTCCTCGAACGGCCCCTTGCCGGGAGGTAGGGCTCGAGACGGCCTGTGCCGCAACCGATGTCGCCGACCTCTGCACCGAGGCCGGCATCGAGGACCACCTCGCAGAAGAGGCCGAGAACCGCCCGGTCGACGGGCATGCGCTCCAAGGCGTCCGCGAGACGATCGGCGTAGATCTCCGCCAGAACGTCGTGCGCAGCCCTCAGCTCCTCTGTCTTGGCATCCACGTTTCGACCCTGGTCACCCCCTTGCTGCGGAGCCTCGAGCTCGATAGGATCGAACACTAGTTCGAGCGAGTGAGGTGCCGGGTGAGCGTGGCGGAGATTGCGTGGCGGCGGCGGATCGCTGCGACGCTGGCCGTGGTGCTGGAGGAGGGCTACCACTGGCCTGCCGAGCCGGTCGGGCTGCCGGAGTTCGTCGACGTCCCCGACGACGAGGTCGATCCGCTGGCGGGGGTGGGGGTGCCGGCCGGTCCGGCCTCGGCGCTGGCCGGGATCGGCCCGGGCCCGGACCTGGACGCCGCGCTGCGCGCCGCCGGGCCGCTGGCCCAGGCCGAGCCGGCGGTGCTGCTGGAGCTGGTCGCCGCCCAGGAGCGGGCGATCGCCGCGCTGCACGCCGCCCAGGTGCGGGTGCTGGCCGAGTTCTCCCGCCGCGGCGCCGCGGTGGCCGAGTTCGCCGCCGACGAGCTGGCCGCCCGGCTGCGCTGGACCACCTGGACCGCCCACCGCCGCCTCGGCGACGCCGAGGCGCTGACCGGCCGGCTGCCGCGCACCCTGGCCCTGCTGGAGACCGGGGCGCTGGACCCCGCCCGCGCCCGCAAGATCATCGCCGGGACCGCGGTGCTGGACGACGCCGCCGCCGAGGCGGTGGACGCCGCCGTCGCCCCGCTCGCGCCGGCCCTGACCACCAGCCAGCTCGCCGACCGCATCGCGGTCGAGGCGCTGGCCGTGGACGCCGAGGCCGCCGAGCGGCGCGCCGCCGCCGCCCGCACGGCCCGCCGGGTCGGCGCCGTCCCGCTGCCGGACGGGATCGCCCGCCTGGAGGCCGAGGGCCCGGCCGAGGACATCCAGGCGATCCTGCGCGCCCTGACCCACGCCGCCGCCGCCCCGGCCGGCCCGGACGACGACCGCGGCATCGACGCCCGCCGCTTCGACGTCCTGCGCGACGCCTGCGCCGCCCTGCTCGACCACCCCGGCGGCCCGCCCCCGCCCTCCGCAAGCTCGCGGCCGCTGGTGCTGCTCACCATGACCCTGCCCGCCTTCCTCGGCCTGACCCGCGACCCCGCCCACCTCGACGGCCACGGCCCGCTACCGGCCGGGATCGCCCGGCAGATCGCCGCCGGCGGCGTGCTGCGCCGCCTGCTCACCGACCCGTTCACCGGCACCGCCCTCGGCCTGGACGGCCACACCTACCCCGGCCTGCACACCGGCCACCACCCCGACCCCGACGACGACGACCCTGGGGACGACGAGCGCGGCCCGGACGACCACGACCCCGGAGACGACGG
>JBMOMI010000218.1:0-5379 GCA_049325235.1 Actinomycetota bacterium
ACGATCCGGACGCCATCCCTACAGTGGCCGCCATGAGCGACGCGATTCGTCTGGCCGTGATCCCCGGTGACGGCATCGGGCCCGAGGTGACCGCCGAGGCGCTGAAGGTGCTGCGGGCCGTCCTGCCGCAGGACGTCGAGACGACCGAGTACGACCTCGGCGCGCGGCGCTGGCACCGCACCGGGGAGACGCTCCCGGACGCCGCCCTGGCCGAGATCCGCGACCACGACGCGATCCTGCTGGGCGCGGTGGGGGACCCCGGCGTCCCGAGCGGCGTCCTCGAACGGGGCCTGCTGCTGCGCCTGCGCTTCGAGCTCGACCACTACGTCAACCTGCGTCCGGCGCGACTCTTCCCGGGTGTCGTCTCCCCGCTGGCGGACCCGGGCGAGGTGGACTTCGTCGTCGTCCGGGAGGGCACCGAGGGCCCCTACACCGGCAACGGCGGCGCGCTTCGAGTCGGGACGCCGCAGGAGATCGCCACCGAGGTCAGCGTCAACACCGCCTTCGGCGTCGAGCGCGTGGTGCGCGACGCGTTCGCGCGAGCCCAGGCCCGCCCCCGCCGCCACCTCACGCTCGTCCACAAGCACAACGTGCTCACCTACGCGGGTCACCTCTGGCGGCGCACGGTGGACGCGGTGGGCACCGAGTTCGGCGACGTCTCGACCGACTACCTCCACGTCGATGCCGCCACGATCTTCCTGGTCACCGATCCTGCGCGCTTCGACGTCGTCGTCACCGACAACCTCTTCGGCGACATCGTCACCGACCTGGCGGCCGCCGTCACCGGGGGCATCGGGCTGGCGGCGTCCGGCAACGTCAACCCCGACCGGACGGCGCCGAGCATGTTCGAGCCGGTGCACGGCTCGGCGCCGGACATCGCCGGGCAGTCGCTCGCCGACCCGACCGCCGCCATCCTGTCCGCGGCACTGCTGCTCGAGCACCTCGGCCTGGCCGACGCCGCCCGGCGCGTCAGCGACGCCGTCGCCGCCGACCTCGCGGCCCGCGGCGCGGTCCGCCGCGCCACGCAGGAGGTCGGCGACGCCATCGCGGCCCGCGTGTCGTGACCAGTACGGTGCCCGTCATGAGCACGACGGCACCGCAGGCCGACGCGTCCCCGCTGGCGTTCCGGCACGACCCCAACCCGAACCCGCGGCCCGACGCCGAGCGCGAGGCGATCCTGGCCTCCCCCGGGTTCGGCAAGCACTTCACCGACCACATGGCCCGGGCGCGGTGGACGGCGGAGGGCGGCTGGGGCGACGCCCGGGTCGAGGCCTACGGCCCGCTCCAGCTCGACCCGTCGGCCGCCGTGCTGCACTACGCCCAGGAGATCTTCGAAGGGCTCAAGGCGTACCGGCACGCCGACGGCTCGGTGTGGGCGTTCCGGCCCGAGGCCAACGCCGCCCGGTTCGCCAGGTCGGCGCGGCGGCTGGCCCTTCCGGAGCTGCCCTCCGAGGCGTTCCTGGCCTCGATCCAGGCGCTGCTCGCCGCCGACGAGGCCTGGGTGCCGTCCGGCGGGGAGACGAGCCTGTACCTGCGGCCGTTCATGTTCGCCTCCGAGGCGTTCCTCGGCGTGCGGCCGGCGGCGACGGTCGACTACCTCGTCATCGCCTCGCCGGCCGGGTCGTACTTCCCCGGCGGGGTGAAGCCGGTGAGCATCTGGCTCTCCCGCGACTACACGCGCGCAGCGTTCGGCGGCACCGGGTCGGCCAAGTGCGGCGGCAACTACGCCGCCAGCCTCGCGGCCCAGCAGCAGGCCATCGCCCGGGGCTGCGACCAGGTCTGCTTCCTCGACGCCCAGGACCGCCGGTGGGTCGAGGAGCTCGGGGGGATGAACCTGTACTTCGTGCACGCCGACGGCACGCTCGTCACCCCCGAGCTCACCGGCACGATCCTCGAGGGCGTCACCCGCAGCTCGATCCTCACGCTGGCCACCGACCTCGGCCTGGCGGTCGAGGAGCGCAAGGTCGCCATCGACGAGTGGAAGGACGGCGTGGCCTCCGGCGACATCCGCGAGGTCTTCGCCTGCGGCACCGCTGCCGTCATCACACCGGTCGGCCGCCTGCTGGACGGCGACGAGGAGATCGTCACGCCAGCGGGCACCGGTGACGTGACCCTGGAGCTGCGCTCGGCGCTGCTCGACATCCAGTACGGCCGCGCCGAGGACGCCCACGGCTGGATGCGCCGCCTCGTCTGACCGCGACGCGTCCGGGATGCGGACGGCTGCATGCCACGAGACGGGCGGTCATGGCACGATGGGCCCGTGCCCAGCACCGTGATCATTACCTGAGCGCGCCGGCAGACCCCCGCCGAGCGCGCAGACCTCCCGTTCCGGGAGGTCTTTTTCGTTTCCCCATCACCCGGCAGACAGGACGAGCCCGTGACCGAGACACCACCGGTCGACGTCTACGACACGACGCTGCGCGACGGCGCCCAGCAGGAGGGGCTGTCGCTGTCGGTGGGCGACAAGCTCGCCATCGCCGCCTACCTCGACGAGCTCGGCGTCGACTACATCGAGGGCGGCTGGCCGGGTGCCATCCCCAAGGACACCGAGTTCTTCGCGCGCGCCGCCACCGAGCTGACGCTGCACCACGCCGTGCTGACCGCCTTCGGCGCCACCCGCCGTCCGCACCTGCGGGCCGACGGCGACCCCCAGGTGCGCGCCCTGCTCGACTCCGGCGCGCCGGTGGTGACGCTCGTCGCCAAGAGCCACCGGCGGCACGTCGAGGCAGCCCTGCGGACGACGCTGCGCGAGAACCTCGAGATGATCGACGACACGGTGCGGTTCCTGCGCGGCGAGGGCCGGCGCGTGTTCCTCGACGCGGAGCACTTCTTCGACGGGTACCGGGCAGACCCGGCGTACGCGCTCGAGGTGGTGCGGACGGCGGCCGAGGCCGGGGCCGAGGTGGTCGCGTTGTGCGACACGAACGGCGGCATGCTGCCTCCCGGGGTCGCGGACGCCGTCGCCGACGTGCTGGCCGCGACCGGCGTCCGGCTCGGCATCCACTGCCACAACGACACCGGCTGCGCGGTGGCCAACTCGCTGGCGGCCGTGGACGCGGGCGCCACGCACGTGCAGGGCACCCTCAACGGCTACGGGGAGCGCACCGGCAACGCCGACCTGCTCACCGTCGTCGCGAACCTCGTGCTCAAGGCCGGGCGCCCCGTCGTGGACCCCGCCCGGCTGCAGGAGGCGACGCGCATCGCCCACGCCGTCAGCGAGATCACCAACGTGGTGCCGTACTCCCGCCAGCCCTACGTGGGCGCCAGCGCGTTCGCGCACAAGGCCGGCCTGCACGCGTCGGCGATCCGCGTCGACCCCGACCTGTACCAGCACACCGACCCCAAGTCCGTGGGCAACGACATGCGGATGCTCGTCTCCGACATGGCCGGCCGTGCCAGCATCGAGCTCAAGGGCCGCGAGCTGGGCTTCGACCTCGCAGCCTCTCCCGAGGTGCTGACCAGGGTCACCGAGCGGGTCAAGGAGCTCGAGGCCCGGGGCTACACCTTCGAGGCCGCCGACGCGTCGTTCGAGCTGCTGCTGCGCGAGGAGGTGGACGGCGCCCGGGTCAGCCTGTTCGACGTCGAGAGCTGGCGGGTCATCACCGAGCACCGCCCGGGGGGCGGGGACGCCGTCTCCGAGGCGACCGTCAAGCTGCGCGCCGCCGGGCGGCGGCTGGTCGCGACCGGGGAGGGCAACGGCCCGGTGAACGCGCTGGACCACGCGCTGCGCGAGGCGCTCCTGCCGGCCTACCCCGAGCTGGAACGGCTGGAGCTCATCGACTTCCGTGTACGGATCCTCGACGCCGCCCACGGCACGGACGCGGTCACGCGGGTGCTCATCGAGACCAGCGACGGCACGACCAGCTGGGAGACCGTCGGGGTGGCCGCGAACATCGTCGAGGCCTCGTGGGAGGCGCTCGTCGACGGCATCGTCTACGGCCTGCTGCGGCAGGGGGTGGAGAGGCGCTGACCGCCGGGGCGTCATGCTGGTCGCCGTGACCGACCCCCAGACCCCACTGTCCTTCGCCGACCTCGGCCTGCGCTCCGAGCTCCTCGAGGCCCTGACCGCTCTCGGGTACGAGGAGCCGACACCGATCCAGGCCGAGGCGGTGCCGGCGCTGCTGGAGGGCCGTGACCTGCTGGGGCAGGCCGCCACGGGCACCGGCAAGACCGCCGCCTTCGCGCTGCCCCTGCTGGAGCGGCTGGCAGGCGAGCCCGGCGGGGAAGCGCCACGCGCCCTCGTCCTCGTGCCGACGCGCGAGCTCGCCGTCCAGGTGTCCGAGGCCGTGCACCGCTACGGCCGGCGGCTCGGCGCGCGGGTGCTGCCGATCTACGGGGGCCAGCCGATCGGCCGGCAGCTGCGCTCGCTGGCCGCCGGTGTGGACGTCGTGGTGGCGACCCCCGGGCGCGCGGTGGACCACATCAAGCGCGGCACGCTGCGGCTCGACCAGCTGCGGGTCGTCGTCCTCGACGAGGCCGACGAGATGCTGGACATGGGCTTCGCCGAGGACATCGGCAGCATCCTCGACGCCGCTCCGGCCGACCGGCAGACCGTCCTGTTCTCGGCCACGATGCCGGGGCGCATCAACGCGATGGTCCGCACGTACCTCACCGACCCGGTCCGCATCCGGATCGAGCGGGAGCAGCCGGGAGGCGAGCAGGGGCCACTGGTCCGCCAGAGCGCCTACGTGGTGGCCCGGGCGCACAAGCCGGCCGCGCTCGGCCGGGTGCTCGACGTCGAGGCGCCGACGGCCGCGATCGTGTTCTGCCGCACCCGCGACGAGGTGGACCAGCTCACCGAGACCCTCAACGGGCGGGGTTACCGCGCCGAGGCCCTGCACGGCGGCATGGGGCAGGAGCAGCGGGACCGGGTGATGGGCCGGCTGCGCGGCGGGACGGCGGACCTGCTCGTGGCCACGGACGTCGCCGCGCGCGGCCTGGACGTCGAGCACCTCACCCACGTCGTCAACTACGACGTCCCCTCGGCCCCCGAGTCGTACGTGCACCGCATCGGACGGGTCGGCCGGGGCGGGCGCGAGGGCGTCGCGATCACGCTGGCCGAGCCGCGCGAGCACCGCATGCTCAAGACGATCGAGCGCGTGACGCGGCAACGGATCCCCGTCGAGAAGGTGCCCACGGTCGCGGACCTGCGGGCGCGGCGGCTGGAGCTCACGCGGGCCGCCCTCGAGGAGTCCCTGCTGTCGGACGACCTCGAGCCGTTCCGCGTCGTCGTCGACGCCCTCACCGGCGAGTTCGACGTCGTCCAGATCGCGATGGCCGCCGTCAAGCTGGCCCACGAGGCGTCCGGCGGCTCGGGTGACGAGGAGGAGATCCCCGAGCCGGCGCCGCGACGGGAGCGGCCAGAGCGGCCCGAGCGCG
>JBMOMI010000218.1:5389-5986 GCA_049325235.1 Actinomycetota bacterium
CCGCCCCGCCCGACGGGGGCGTCGCGCGGATCTTCATCGGCCTGGGGCGGCAGGCGTCGGTGCGTCCGCAGGACGTCGTCGGCGCGATCACCGGCGAGACGCGCCTGTCCGGGCGGCAGGTCGGCGCCATCGAGATCGCGGACCGCTTCACGCTGGTGGAGGTGCCGGCCGACGCCGCCGACGAGGTGATCGCCGCCCTGCGGGGCGCCACCATCCGGGGCAGGACGCCGTACGTGCGGCGCGACAAGCGCTGACTCAGCCCCCCGCCGCCTCGACCAGCTCGTCGCACACCGCGAGCAGCCGGTGGCGCAGCGCCGCCCCGCGCTCGGCGAACTCACGCTGGGCCGAGACGTACTGCGCCTTGCCCTCCGCCGTCTCGACCTTCACGGGCTGGTAGCCGAGCGCGGACAGGTCGTAGGGCGAGGCGCGCATGTCGAGGGTCCGGACGTCGCGGGCCAGGCCGAAGCAGTCGGCCACGAGCTCGCTCGGAACGGCTGGGGTGAGCTTGTACGCCCACTTGTACAGATCCATCGTCGCGTGCAGGCAGCCCGGCTGCTCCAGGTCCACCTGCCGCGTGCGCGGAGGGAGCGCCGTGTG
>JBMOMI010000219.1:0-5969 GCA_049325235.1 Actinomycetota bacterium
GGCCGTGAGGCCGCCCATCGGCTTGTGCGGGTCGTAGACGACGCAGTCCTCCAGTGACATCCCCAGGTCACGCACCGCGGTGTTGCGGCCGAGGTGCTGGTCGGGCAGGAACAGCACCTTGCCGCGGCCCTCTCCGCGCTGCGCGAACGCCCACCGCAGCGCCGTCCGGGCGTTGGACGACGTGCAGACAGTGCCGCGGCGCCGGCCGGTGAAGGCCTTGATCGCGGCCGAGGAGTTCATGTAGGTCACCGGCACGACGTCGTCCGCGACCCCGGCGTCGACGAGGTCGTCCCAGGCGTCCTCGACCTGGCTGATCGCCGCCATGTCGGCCATCGAGCAGCCGGCGGCGAGGTCCGGCAGCACCACGTGCTGCGCGTCGGAGGTCAGGATGTCGGCGCTCTCGGCCATGAAGTGGACGCCGCAGAACACGACGTACTCGGCGTCCGGCCGGGCGGCGGCCTCCCGGGCCAGCTTGAACGAGTCGCCGGTGACGTCGGCGAACGCGATCACCTCGTCGCGCTGGTAGTGGTGACCCAGCACGAACGCGCGGTCGCCGAGCGCCGCTCGGGCCGCGTGCGCCCGCTCCACGAGGTCCGGGTCGCTGGGCGCCGGCAGGTCGCCCGGGCACTCCACGCCCCGCTCGCTGGCCAGGTCGGCGCCGCGCCCGAGCAGCAGCAGCGCGGCAGGGGTGGGCGCCGGCTCGTCGAACCGGCCGGCGGGCCGGTCCTGCTCCGTGAACGTGCTCACGCCGGGCATTGTCGCACCCGGCAGGATGGCGCCCGTGCGTGTTCTCGTCGCCCCGGACTGCTTCACCGGCACCCTGACCGCCCGCGAAGCGGCCGCGGCGATCACGGCCGGGTGGGCCGAGCAGGCGCCGGACGACGTCCTCGAGGCCTGCCCGCTGTCCGACGGCGGGCCCGGCTTCGTCGACGTGCTGCACGCCTCGCTCGGCGGCCAGCTGCTCTCGGTGACCGTGTCCGGACCGGTCGGGGACGACGTGCCGGCCACGGTGCTCGTGGCCGGCGATACCGCGTACGTGGAGTCCGCCCAGGCGTGCGGCCTGCACCTGGTGCCTCCCGGCCGGCGCGACCCCACCCGGACGACGACCGCCGGCGTGGCCGGGCTGCTGGAGGCCGCGGTCGGCAGCGGCGCCCGGCGCGTCGTGGTCGGCCTCGGCGGCAGCGGGACCGTGGACGGAGGCGCCGGCATGCTGGCGGCCCTCGGCGCCGGGGACGCCGCCGCGCTGGGGTCCGGCGGCGGCCCGCTGGTCGACCTGGACGACGACGCGCTCGCCGGGCTGCCCGGCGTCCGCGAGCGCCTGGCCGGCGTCGAGCTGGTCGCCGCGACCGACGTCGACGTGCCGCTGCTGGGCTTCCACGGCGCGGCGGCCGGGTTCGCCGAGCAGAAGGGCGCGACGCCCGAGCAGGCGCAGCAGCTCGACCGTGCCCTCGGCCGGTTCGCGCACGTGGCTCTCGCCATGCTCGGCCCGGACACCGCCCCGCAGCGGCTCGTGGCCGAACCGGGGGCCGGGGCCGCCGGGGGTCTGGGCTTCGCCCTGCTGCTGCTCGGCGCCCGCCGCGAGCCCGGGGCGGCGGCGGTGCTGGACGCCGTTCAGTTCGCTGAGCGGCTGCGGCGGGCCGACCTCGTGGTCACCGGTGAGGGGACGCTGGACTGGCAGTCGCTGCGCGGCAAGGTGGTCGCGGGGGTCGCCCACGCCGCGCTCGCGGTCGGCGTCCCGACCGTCGTGGTGGCCGGCCAGGTGCACGCCGGGCGCCGCGAGCTGGTCTCGATCGGCGTCGAGTCGGCCTACGCGGTGGCCGACACCCCCGAGCAGCTGCGTGCCGCGCTGGCCGATCCGGCGGGCACGCTGGCCGCGCGGGCCCGGCGGGTCGCCCGCACCTGGAGTCACTGACCGCGCCCCGGGGTTACCCTGTGAGGCGCCGGAACAGATCCGGCGGACGCCGGGTTGACCCCGGCGGGACGGCCGGACCGGCCGACCGTACGTGCGAGAGGACCTCATGAGCGAGACCGCCCAGACCACGCAGACCCACGGCGTCGAGCTGACCCCGGTCGCGGCCAGCAAGGTCAAGAGCCTCCTCGAGCAGGAGGGCCGGGACGACCTGCGGCTGCGCGTCGCCGTCCAGCCCGGTGGCTGCTCGGGCCTGATCTACCAGCTGTACTTCGACGAGCGGACCCTCGACGGGGACGCCGTCCGCGACTTCGACGGGGTCGAGGTCGTCGTCGACCGGATGAGCGTGCCGTACCTCGACGGCGCCACGATCGACTTCTCCGACACGATCGAGAAGCAGGGCTTCACGATCGACAACCCGAACGCGCAGAGCTCCTGCGCGTGCGGCGACTCGTTCAGCTGAGCGGCCCGAGCTGAGCGGCCGGAGCCGGTCAGCTGCCGTAGGCGGGCAGGTCCGCGACCAGCGCGCTGGCCTGCTCCGGTACTGACGCCGGCCAGTGGTCCGGTGACCGCCGCGGCGTCGGTGGGACCGGCAGCAGGTGGACGGCGCGGCCCTCGGCCACCAGCTCGGCCAGGGACTCCGCGTCCTGCCAGTGCGGGTCGTTCGTCGTCATGCGCGGCACGCTAGGCGTTACCGCCGGGTAGACCCAGAGGACTTCCGTCCCCGTAGGGTGACGGTGTGCGCATCGCGATCACCGGGTCCATCGCCACCGACCACCTGATGACGTTCGAGGGCAGGTTCGCCGACTCCCTGGTGGTCGACCAGCTCGACAAGATCTCGCTGTCGTTCCTCGTCGAGGACCTGCAGGTCCGCCGCGGCGGCATCGCCGCCAACATCGCGTTCGGGATGGGCAACCTCGGGCACCACCCGCTGCTCGTCGGCGCGGTGGGGCAGGACTTCGTCGACTACCGCTCGTGGCTGGAGCGCCACGGCGTCGACACGTCCCACGTGCACGTGTCGGAGCTCGCCCACACGGCGCGGTTCGTCTGCACGACCGACACCGACCACGCGCAGATCGCCTCGTTCTACGCCGGCGCGATGAGCGAGGCCCGGGAGATCGAGCTCGGCCCGATCGCCGAACGCGCCGGCGGGCTGGACCTCGTGGTGATCAGTCCGAACGACCCCGAGGCGATGCTGCGGCACACCGAGGAGTGCCGGATGCGCGGCATCCCGTTCGTCGCCGACCCGTCCCAGCAGCTGGCCTGGATGGACGGTGACGCCATCCGCCAGCTCGTGGACGGCGCGGCCTGGCTGTTCAGCAACTCCTACGAGGCCGCCCTCATCGAGCAGAAGACCGGGTGGGGACGGCGCGACGTCCTCGACCGCGTCGGCGTCCGGGTGATCACCCACGGCCGGGACGGCGCGACCGTCGAGACCGCGGACGGCGAGGTGGCCTCGGTCAAGGTGCCGACCGAGGAGCGGCGGGCGGACCCGACCGGCGTCGGGGACGCCTTCCGGGCCGGCTACCTGGCCGGCGTGGCCTGGGGTCTGGGCGCGGAACGCTGCGCCCAGCTCGGCTCGATGCTCGCCACCTACGTCGTGGAGACGGTCGGCACGCAGGAGTACGAGCTCGGCCGCGCGCGCTTCCTGCGGCGCTTCGCCGACGCCTACGGGCAGGCCGCCGCCGACGAGGTCGCCGCGCACGTCCGCACGCCCCGCCCCTGACCCACCCCCGCGGTGATCAAGGAATCCGGGCGTGATCAAGGAATCCGGGCGTGATCAAGGAATCCGGGCCCGCCCGCTGGAGCCGCCGGAGTCGCCGTACGCCCCGGACCTCGCCCGCAAGGTCGCCGAGGGCAAGCCCGGAGAGGACCTGCTCGCAGTCGGCGCCGACCTGCGGCCCGGCACGCTGCTCGCGGCCTATCGCTCGGGCCTGTTCCCGATGGGCGTCGGTCGGCACGGCCGCCCGCCGATCGGCTGGTGGTCCCCGGACCCGCGGGGGATCCTCCCGCTGACCGGCCTGCACGTGTCGCGCTCGCTGCGCCGGACGTCGCGCCGCTTCGAGCTGCGGGTGGACACCGCATTCGCCGAGGTCGTGGCGGCCTGTGCCGCTCCACAGCGCGACGGCCGCTGGATCACGCCGGCGATCGCCGAGGCCTACCTCGTGCTCCACCACCTGGGCTGGGCCCACTCGATCGAGACCTGGCGCGCCGGCCGGCTGGTCGGCGGCGTCTACGGCGTCGCGATCGGCGGCCTGTTCGCCGGGGAGTCGATGTTCCACCGGGAGACCGACGCGTCCAAGGCCGCGCTCGTCGGGCTCGTCGGCCTGCTCCGCGCGGACGACGACGAGCGGCGGCTGCTCGACGTCCAGTGGCGCACGCCGCACCTGGCCACGCTCGGCGTCGTCGAGATCCCCCGGGAGGAGTACCTGCGCCGCCTGGCGAGAGCGTTCGAGGCGCCACCGCCGCGCTGGGACGTCTAGGGCACCACGCGCCGCGGTGCCCGCTCCAGGACCTCCAGGCACAGCGGTGGGCAGCGCACCTGGCCCAGACCGCCGCGACCTGCCGGCAGGTCGAGCAGGACGACGACGTTCTTGCCGGTCCAGCCGGTCACCGTGCCGGTCGCGCCGCGCAGGTACATCGGCCGCACCTCGTCGGTGATGCGGACGCGGTCCCCGACGTCCACGCGGCCCATCGCCTGGATCGAGGCCCGCCGGGCCAGGTGCTTCCGGCGCTCCAGCACCGCCCGGGAGATCGTGCCGAGGTGCTCGTCGAGGGAGCCGGTGGCGATGAAGCCGACGAGCGCCTCGACGCCCTGTACCGGGCGCGCCGGCTCGACCTGCTGCTGTGCCGGCACGGCGGGCCGCTGGGGAGGCGTGGGGCGAGGCCGCTTCCTGCGCTTGCTCATCGGCCGATGGTGCCGCGATCGCCGTCCGACATGCCGAGCCACCTGTGGACGACGACGCGGCCTGTGGACGACGGCCGCGGGCCAGGCGCCGACTCCGCCACGCTCGACGGGCATGACGACCGTGACGGTGCCCGACGACCTGGTCCTGTCCGGTGAGCCGTTCCTGCGCAGGGACGCCATGGCCACCGGATTCGCCCGCGGCGAGCTGGACGCACTGCGCGCCCTCGGCGTGCTCCGGCAGCCGCTGCGCGGCGTCCTCGTGGACGCCCGCGCGCCCGACACGCTGCCGTTGCGCGCCAGGTCCGTCGCCCTGGTGCTGCCGGACGGCGCCGCCGTGGCCCGCCGGACGGCGGCCTGGCTGTACGGCATCGACTGCCGCGGGCCGGGGGAACGGGACGTCGTCCTGCCGGCCGAGTGCGTCGTCCCGGTCCCCGCCGAGCCGCTGTCCCGAGCCGGCGTGCGCTGCTACCAGGCCCGACTGCCCGCGGACGACGTCTGCCTGGTGGCCGGCGTCCCGTGCACGACCCCGGCCCGGACGGCGCTGGACCTCGCCCGCTTCCTGCCGCGCTTCATGGGGCTCGGCGCCCTCGACGCGATGGCGCACGCCGGCCTCGTCGACCCGGCGGACCTCGCCGCGCGCATCGAGGAGTGGAAGGGTGACCGGTTCGTCGACCAGGCGCGCCAGCTCATCGCGCTGTGCGAGCCGCGGACCGAGTCGTTCGGCGAGTCGTGGACCCGGCTGCGGATCGTCGACGCCGGTTTCCCGCGCCCGGAGCCGCAGATCTGCCTGCCGGACGACGACCACGAGGTGTTCCGCATCGACATGGGCTACCGCAAGCGGCGGGTGGGGTTCGAGTTCGACGGGGAGGAGTTCCACTCCAGCGACGAGCAGCGCCGCCACGACGAGTGGCGCCGACTCGAGTGCGAGCGCCGGTGGGGCTGGAGCGTGACGGGCTTCGTGAAGGGCCACGTGCTCGGCCCGTCGATGGCGCTCGAGCTGGCGGTGGGGGAGATGCTGTCGATGACGCCCCGGATCAGCCGGCGCGCGTGGTGACGGCGTGCCCGGATTCCTTGCGCCGGGCTACGCCCTCCCAAGCGCCTGGTTTCCTTGATCACCGGGGAGGAGGCGGACGACGAGGGACCACGTCCCGG
>JBMOMI010000220.1:0-5952 GCA_049325235.1 Actinomycetota bacterium
CACGTCCGGCTCGAGACCGACGACCGCGTCCACGTCGGGGTTCTTGGTCCCCCGCACGCGGACGACGTCCAGGCCCGCAGGGTGCGTGCACCAGTCCGTGGCTCCCACCAGCAGGCCGGGAGCGCTGACGGCGACGGACTCGGTCAGCGACGGCACCAGTGAGACCACGCGCACGGCGGGATGCTGCCACGTACTAGCGTCGAGCCATGAGCCTGACCGTCGGGTACGCCGCCATGCTCGAGCAGTTCGGACCTCAGGAGGTCGTCGGCTACACGGCCCTCGCCGAGCAGCACGGCTTCTCGGGGTGCATGGCCGCCGACCACTTCCAGCCGTGGGTGCCGCAACAAGGTCAGGCCGCGTTCGTCTGGAACGTGCTCACCGCCGTGGGCGAGCGCACCACCGGCGACCTCGGCCCGGGTGTCACGTGCCCGAGCTTCCGCTGGCACCCGGCGATGGTCGCGCAGGCGTCGGCCACGCTCGAGGCGATGTACCCGGGCCGGCACTGGCTGGGGCTCGGCTCCGGCGAGGCGCTCAACGAGCACGTCGTCGCCGGCTACTGGCCCGAGGCGCCGGAGCGCATCAACCGGATGTTCGAGGCCATCGAGGTGATCCGCAAGCTGTTCGACGGGTCACTGAAGGGCAAGGACGTCAAGCACGACGGCCGCTACTTCAAGCTCGAGTCCACGCGACTGTGGACGATGCCGGAGACCGCGCCGCCGATCCTCGTCGCGACCGCCGGCCCGGTGACCGCCAAGCGCGCCGGCCGCCACGCCGACGGCCTCATCACCGTCGGCGCGCCGCTGGAGAAGATCGGCGGGCTGTTCGACAGGTTCGCCGAGGGCGCCCGGGACGCGGGCAAGAACCCCGACGCCATGCCGAAGGTGCTGCAGCTGCACCTGTCGTGGGCCGAGACCGACGAGCAGGCGCTGGCGAACGCGATGACCGAGTGGCCCAACGGCGGCATGAAGTTCGGCAAGGCCGACATCCGCTCCCCGCACGACTTCGCCCAGATGGCACGCCTGGTGCGGCCGGAGGACTTCGAGGGCCGGATGGTCATCTCCAGCGACCCGGACGTGCACCGGGCGCACATCCAGAAGTTCGTCGACCTGGGCTTCGACCGCATCTACCTGCACAACGTCGGCCGCAACCAGGAGCAGTGGATCGAGGTCTTCGGCCGCGACGTGCTGCCGCGCCTCACCCGCTGAGGCCCGCGCAGCCACTACGGTCACCCGCGATGGACCGTGCCCGCGCCACGCTGCTCGCCGACCTGCTGTCGACCACGCCGCTGGTGGACGGCGCACGCCGGCTGGCCGTGGCCCTGCGGCGTCCCGGAGCGGGGCCCGGGAGCCTGCTGCTCGTCGGGACACCCGACCACGAGCCCTGGCACCTGACCGCGCACCTCGACGAGGAGGCCCGCTACGCCGGGCTGCCCGACCTGTCCCCCACACTCGTCCGCTGGCAGGTGCCGGACGGCGCCCCGCCCCACCTGGCGGTCGACCTGCAGCGGCTGGAGGCGACCCGGCGGGGCGAGACCGTGTTCGTCGTCAGCCCGGACGCGGCGCCCGAGCAGCTGCTGGAGCGCGCCGACGACGCCCGCCGCCGCGGCGCCACGCTGCTCAGCCTCGACGGCGGGGACGACGAGCTCGCCGGCATCGTGCACGAACGGATGGTGGTCTCCCCTGGCGGGCTGGCGCTGCCTGCCGGCGTCGTGGAGCCGTCCTTCGACGTGGCGCAGCACCTGGTGTCCGCGGCGGCCGGGGAGACCGAGACGGTCCGGCGCGGGTGGCGCGCACGGCTGGAGTCGGTGCTGGAGAGGGTGTCCGGGCCCGCTCCGCGGCGCTGACTACTCTCCGGTGACCATGGCAGCCCCGACGCACCCGGCCCGGTACGACGTCGTCGTGGTCGGCGGCGGGCACAACGCCCTGACTGCGGCCGCGTACCTGGCCCTTGCCGGCCGCGGCGTGCTGGTGCTCGAACGGCTCGACCATCTCGGCGGCGCGGCGGTGTCGGCGCCGGTCTTCCCCGGTGTCGACGCGCGGCTGTCCCGCTACGCGTACCTGGTGTCGCTGCTGCCCCACCAGGTGATCGACGAGCTCGGTCTGGACCTGCGCCTGGTCCGGCGCCGCTACTCCTCGTACACGCCCGTTCCCGGCGCGGACGACGGGCGCGGCCTGCTCGTCGACAACGCCGACGAGGCGCGCACCCGCGCGTCGTTCGAGGCCGTCACGGGGGGCACCGCCGACCACGACGCCTGGCGCCGGTTCTACGGCCGGATCGCCCGAGCCGCGCAGCGGATCTGGCCCAGTGTCACCGAGCCGCTCGTCGACGCCGCCGAGCTGCGCCGCCGGGTGGACGACGACGAGATCTGGGCGGCGCTCACCGAGCGGCCGATCGGGGACGTCGTGGCCGAGTGGTTCGGTGACGACACCGTGAGGGGCGTCGTGCTCACCGACGCGCTCATCGGCACCTTCTCCCGCACCTACTCCCCGTCGCTGGTGCAGAACCGCTGCTTCCTCTACCACGTGATGGGCAACGGAACGGGTGACTGGGACGTCCCGGTCGGTGGCATGGGGGCGGTCAGCGGCGCGCTCGCCGCCGCCGCCCGGAGGGCCGGCGCGGAGCTCGTGACGGGCGCCGAGGTGACCGCCGTCGACCCGGCCGGCGCCGTGTCGTGGCGGGACGCCGGCGGCGACCACACGGTCGGCGCCGGTCACGTCGTCGCCGGCTGCGCGCCGTCCACGCTCGCCCGGCTGCTCGGGGAGCACGCCGAGCCCTTCGGGCTCGCGCCGGAGGGGGCGCAGCTCAAGGTGAACATGCTGCTGAGGCGGCTGCCGAGGCTCCGCGAGGACGTCGAGCCGGCCGCCGCGTTCAGCGGCACCTTCCACGTCAACGAGTCGGCCACGCAGCTCGACCAGGCCTACACGGAGGCGGGCACCGGGCAGGTCCCCGAGCTGCCGCCGTGCGAGATCTACTGCCACTCGCTGTCGGACGACACGATCCTCGGCGAGGAGCTGCGGGCCGCCGGCGCGCACACGCTGACGCTGTTCGGTCTGCACATGCCGGCGCGGCTCTTCCGCGACGACAACGAGGCCGCTCGCGACCGGGCGCTCGCCGCGACGCTCCGGTCCCTCGACAGCGTGCTCGCCGAACCGATCGAGGACGTGCTGTGGGCGGACGCCGACGGGCGCCCGTGCATCGAGGCGCGCACGCCGGTCGACCTCGAGGCCTCGGTCGGGCTGCCCGGCGGGCACATCTTCCACCGCGACCTGTCGTGGCCGTTCGCCGAGGAGCCGCAGCAGGTCGGGACCTGGGGCGTCGAGACCGAGCACCCACGCGTCCTGCTGTGCGGTGCCGGGGCCAGGCGCGGCGGCGGGGTGAGCGGCATCCCCGGCCGGGCCGCCGCGATGGCTGTCCTCGGCGCCGGCTCCTGACGGACCCTCAGGCCGTGACCGCGGCCGCCAGCCGGTCCAGCGCCTGCTCCCAGCGTGCCCGCAGGCCGGCCGAGTCGTCGCCGTCGTGGAGCTTCTCGTGCACGAGGTCGAGCCGGGTGCCGTCGCCGTCCGGCACGAGGTGCAGGTCGACGAGGCTGGGCGGGTCGTCGTCGTGGGCGTGCCACGAGACCCTCAGCTGCTCGAGCGGGTGGTAGCTGCGCACCACGCCGTGGGGGCCGTCGTCGGCGTGCCAGGGCTCCCCCTTGCTGCCCAGGAACGCGCCCGACCCGAGCAGAGCCTCGGTGCCGCGGCGGGTGATGAGGACCTCCCAGACGTGCTCGACGGACGCCGGCACCGTGCGCGAGACGTGCACGGTGCCGGGCGATGCGTCGGAGGACAGCTCCTCGGGGGCGGACTGCGTCGGACTGCTCACGGGCACCTCCGTGTTCCGCACGGCCGGTCCGCCCGTCGGGGCGGCCGGACCGCCTGCCTGGTGACTGACCCGACAAGCAGACCAGCCTTTCGCCCTCCGCACAACGGGTCCGTGGACCCGAACTCGGTGTCAGTTCTCGCCCCACTCCTCCCAGCGGCGGTCCTCCTCGTCCCAGCGCTCGGTGCGCTCGCGCGCCGTCTCCAAGGCCCGCTCCGCCGCCTCCCGGGTCGGGTAGGGACCCATGAGGTTCGTCCAGTCGCTGATGTGACCCTCCTCCACCTGGCGGGTCTTCGTGTTGAACCAGAACTCGGCCACGGCTCCTCCTCCTCGCGGGTCGGGGCGGTCGTCGACGCCGACGGGGCGATCATCCCCCCGACCTAGACTGGCCGCATGCCTACCCGCGCCGCGGCCCGCCTGCTGACCCCCGGCACCGTCTCCCCGCGGCGTCCGGTGCCCGACGCCCTGCCTCGTCCCGAGTACGTCGACCGCCCGGCGCCGAGGCCGTACGACGGCCCGGAGGTCAAGAGCGCCGAGGTCGTCGAGCGGATGCGAGTCGCGGGCCGCATCGCCGCCCAGGCCCTGCAGGAGGTGGGCCGCGCGGTGGCCCCGGGGGTGACGACCGACGAGCTGGACCGCATCGGCCACGAGTTCCTGCTCGACCACGGCGCCTACCCCTCGACGCTGGGCTACCGCGGCTTCCCCAAGTCGCTGTGCACGTCCGTCAACGAGGTCATCTGCCACGGCATCCCCGACTCGACGGTGCTGACCGAGGGCGACGTCTGCAACATCGACGTCACCGCGTACGTCGTCCTGGACGGCATCGGCGTGCACGGGGACACCAACGCGACCTTCGAGGTCGGGGACGTCGACGAGGAGGTGCACCTGCTCGTCGAGCGCACCCGCGACGCCACCCACCGCGGCATCAAGGCGGTCCGGCCGGGCCGGCAGGTCAACGTCATCGGCCGGGTCATCGAGTCGTACGCCCGGCGCTTCGGCTACGGGGTGGTGCGGGACTTCACCGGGCACGGGATCGGCACGTCGTTCCACTCGGGCCTGATCATCCCGCACTACGACGCCGCACCCCACCACGACGACGTGATGGAGCCCGGGATGACGTTCACGATCGAGCCGATGCTCTGCCTGGGCACCCACCAGTGGGAGATGTGGGACGACGGCTGGACGGTGGTGACCAAGGACCGCAAGGTCTCCGCGCAGTTCGAGCACACGGTGCTGGTCACCGAGTCGGGCGCGGAGATCCTCACGCTGCCGTGAGGCCCGGGCGGCGCTAGCGTCCGGAGGGTGAGCAGCTCCCCAGGAACCCGGCACACCCGCGCGATCGGCGTCGACATCGGCGGCTCCGGCATCAAGGGTGCGCTGGTGGACCTCGTCGCCGGTGACTTCGCGGCGGACCGGGTCCGCATCCCGACCCCCCAGCCGAGCACCCCGGACGCCGTCACCGAGGTCGTCGCCGCAGTGGTGCGGGCCGTCGGCGGGGACGACGACCACGGCCTGCCGGTCGGCGTCACCTTCCCGGCCGTCGTCCAGCACGGGGTGGCCCGCACGGCCGCGAACGTCGACCACGCCTGGATCGGCACCGACGTGGCGGCCGCCGTGCGGGACGCGACGGGTCACCCGGCGCACGTCGTCAACGACGCCGACGCGGCCGGCGTCGCCGAGGCCCGGTTCGGGGCGGCGCGGGACGTCGCCGGCGTGGTCCTCGTCACGACGCTCGGCACCGGCATCGGCAGCGCGCTGTTCGTGGACGGCGTGCTCGTGCCCAACACCGAGCTCGGGCACCTGGAGATCGACGGCCACGACGCCGAGACCCGCGCCGCGGACGCAGCGCGGGAACGCGAGGGCCTGTCGTGGGAGCACTGGGCGCGCCGCCTGGAGCGCTACTACCGGGTGGTGGAGGACCTCTTCTGGCCCGACCTCATCGTCGTCGGCGGCGGCGTCAGCAAGCACCACGAGAAGTTCCTGCCGCTCCTCGGCCTGCGGACGCCGATCGTGCCGGCGCGGCTGCGCAACCGCGCCGGCATCGTCGGCGCGGCCGCGCTGGCCTCCGAGCAGAGGGCGTCAGCTAGCCCC
>JBMOMI010000221.1:0-5948 GCA_049325235.1 Actinomycetota bacterium
GACGGGCGCCGGCGCACCGTGCCGGCCGCCGAGGTCGTGCCCGGGGACGTCCTGCTCCTGCGGGCGGGCGACCGCGTCGTCGCCGACGCGGCGCTCCTGTCCGCGCACGCCCTGAGCGTGGACGAGTCGGTGCTGACCGGCGAGAGCGAGCCGGTCCGCCCGGCCCCGGGCGACGCGCTGCGGTGCGGCACCTTCGTCGTCGAGGGCGAGGGCGAGGCTGAGGTCACCGCCACCGGGTCCGGCACCCGGCTGGCCGCGATCACCGCGCTGACCGCCGCGGCCCGTCGTGGCCGCAGCCCGCTGACCCGGGAGCTCGACCGCGTCGTCCGGGTCGTCTCGGTCGTCGCGGTGAGCACCGGAGCGGTGCTGTTCGCCCTCGCCGCCGTGGCCGGCCAGAGGCTCGCCGCCGCGTTCCTGCTCGGGCTCGGGGTGATGGTCGCCCTGGTCCCGGAGGGGCTGCTGCCCACGGTGACGCTGTCGCTGGCCCGGGCGGCCCAGCTGATGGCGGGCCGGCGGGCCCTCGTGCGTCACCTGGAGGCCGTGGAGAGCCTCGGCGAGACCACGTTCATCTGCACCGACAAGACCGGCACGCTGACTCGGAACGAGATGTCGGTGGTGCACGTGTGGACCCCGCGCGGGGCCCTGGACCTGGCCCCGGCGGGCTACGACCCGACGGACGCCCTGCCCGGCGCGCCGGCGCCGGTGGTCGCGGCGGCCGCCGGCGCCGGACGCTGCGTGCAGGGTCACGCCGTGCGGCGTCCGGACGGGACCTGGGCCCCCGAGGGCGACCCGCTGGAGGTGGCGCTCACCGTGGCCGCGGCCCGCCTCGGCGTACCCGCGCCGGGGCCGGTCCGCCGGCGGATGCCGTACACGGCCGACCGGCGCCGCTCGTCGGTCGTCGTGGAGCACGACGGTCACCTGGAGCTGGACGTGCTCGGCGCGCCCGAGTCGGTGCTGGCCCTGGCCGGGCCCGGCGCCGCGGCCGCGACGGCTCCGCTGGCCGAGCTGACCGCCGCCGGCCTGCGGGTGCTGGCGGTGGCGCGCCGCGGCGTGCCGCCGGGCTGGGAGCGGCGGCCGGCGGCGGACCTGGAGCGGGACCTCGAGCTGCTGGGCCTGCTCGCGCTGGAGGACCCGCCGCGGGACGACGTGGCGGTCGCGATCGGGGACTGCGAGCGCGCCGGCATCCGGATCGCCATGGTCACCGGCGACCACCCGGCGACCGCGGCGTGCATCGCCCGACAGGTCGGGCTGCTGGCGCCCGGCGGTCCGGTGCTCACCGGGGACGCCCTGCCGCCCGACGACGCGGCGCTGGCCCGGCTGCTCGACCGGCCCGAAGGAGCCGTCGTCGCCCGGGTCAGCCCAGAGGACAAGCTGCGCATCGCCGTCGCCCTGCGCCAGGCCGGTCACGTCGTCGCGATGACCGGGGACGGCGTCAACGACGCGCCGGCCCTGCGCGCCGCGGACGTCGGGGTGGCGATGGGCGTCGGCGGCAGCGACGTCGCCCGGGAGGCCGCGGACCTCGTGCTGCTGGACGACCACTTCGCGACGATCGTCACCGCCGTCGAGCTGGGGCGGGCCACGTTCACGAACATCCGCCGCTTCCTCACGTTCCACCTCACCGACAACGTCGCCGAGCTGACGCCGTTCGCGGTGTGGGCGCTGACCACGGGCAACGTGCCGCTGGCGATCGGGGTGCTGCAGGTGCTCGCCCTCGACATCGGCACCGACGTGCTGCCGGCGCTGGCGCTGGGGGCCGAGCCGCCGAACCCGCGGACCCTGTCCGGGCCGGTCCGGCGGCGGCGCCTCGTCGACCGCGACCTGCTCGTGCGGGTGTTCGCCGTCCTCGGCCCGACCCAGGCGGCCGGCGCCATGGCGACGTTCCTCGTCGTCCTCGCGCTCGGCGGGTGGTCGTGGGGCCGGGACCCGGACGCCGCGTTGCTGGCGACCGCGTCCGGGTCGGCCTTCGCCGCGATCGCCGTCGGCCAGCTGGTGAACGCGGTGGCGTGCCGCAGCCGGGTCCGCCCGGTGTGGCGCACCGGCCTGCGCGGCAACCGGCTGCTGGTGGCCGCCCTGGCGGCCGAGGTCGTGCTGCTCGCCGCCTTCCTCACGCTCCCGGGCCTGTCCGGCCTGCTCGGCGGTTCGTGGCCGAGCGCCGCCGGCTGGTCCGGTGCCGTCCTGACCGGGGTCGCCGTCGCCGGAGCCGACGCGACCCACAAGTACCTGTCGGTGCGCAGAGCCGCGCCGCAGGAGGAGAGGAGACCGTCGTGGTCATGACGTCCGCCAGCCCCACCGCCGCGCGCCCCCGGGCCAAGTGGGTCGTCGCGTTCGGTGAGGGGAACCGGGGAATGGCCGACCTGCTCGGCGGCAAGGGAGCGAACCTGGCGGAGATGACCCGCCTGGGGCTGCCGGTGCCGCCGGGGTTCATCGTGACCACGCAGGCGTGCCGTGCCTACCTCGCCGAGGGCCACGAGCCCGAGGGCCTCGCCGAGGAGATCGACGCCCACCTGCGCGCCGTCGAGGAGCAGGCCGGTCGCCGCTTCGGCGACCCGGACGACCCGCTCCTGGTGTCGGTGCGGTCCGGGGCCCGCTTCTCGATGCCCGGGATGATGGACACCGTCCTCAACGTCGGCCTCACCGAGGCGACGCTGCCGGGGCTGGCCCGGCGCGCCGACGAGCGCTTCGCATGGGACTGCTACCGACGCCTGGTCCAGATGTACGGCAAGACCGTGCTCGGGGTCGACGGCCGCCTGTTCGAGGACGTGCTGCACGCCGCCCGCGAGGCCGCCGGCGTCCCGGACGACCAGGGGCTGGACGCCGCCGCCCTCGCCGAGGTCGCGGCCCGCTTCCGCGCCGTCCTGCGGGAGCAGACCGGCGAGGACCTGCCGGCCGACCCGCGCGAGCAGCTGGCCCGCACCGTCCGGGCGGTCTTCGAGTCGTGGAACGCCCCCCGGGCGGTGCTGTACCGCAAGCAGGAGGGGATCGACCCGGATCTCGGCACCGCCGTCAACGTCGTCGCGATGGTGTTCGGCAACACCGGTCCCCGGTCCGGCAGCGGCGTCTGCTTCACCCGCGACCCGGCCAGCGGCCACCGGGGGGCGTACGGCGACTACCTGACGAACGCCCAGGGCGAGGACGTCGTCGCCGGCATCCGCCAGACCGTGCCGCTGGCCGACCTGGCCACCCTGGACCCGACCTCGTACCAGCAGCTGATGGGCCACCTCGCGACGCTGGAGAACCACTACCGCGACCTGTGCGACGTGGAGTTCACCATCGAGGACGGCCGGCTGTGGATCCTGCAGACGCGGGTCGGCAAGCGCACCGCGGGAGCGGCCTTCCGCATCGCGTGCCAGCTGGTCGACGAGGGCGTCATCGACCTCGACGAGGCGCTGCGCCGCGTCACGGGGGAGCAGCTGACCCAGCTGCTGCACCCCCGGTTCGCGACCGGCCAGGAGCGGCGGGTGCTGGCCCGCGGCCTGCCGGCCAGCCCCGGGGCCGCGGTCGGCCACGCGGTGCTGGACTCCGACCGCGCCGTCGAGTGGGCCGAGCAGGGCCGCCCGGTCGTGCTGGTCCGGCCCGAGACGAGCCCCGACGACCTGCACGGCATGGTGGCCTCCGTCGCCATCGTCACCGCCCGCGGCGGCCTGACGTCGCACGCCGCCGTCGTCGCCCGCGGCATGGGCCGCACCTGCGTGGCCGGCGCCGAGGGCCTCGTCGTCGACCTGGAGAACCGCGTGGTGACCGGGCCGGGCGGCCGCATCGCCGAGGGCGACGTGCTCTCGGTCGACGGCTCCTCCGGCGAGGTGGTGCTCGGGGAGCTGGCCGTGGAGGCCGGGGTGGTGGCCGCCGCGCTGGAGGAGGGGCTCCCGGACGGCGAGGAGCCCGACGAGCTGGTCGCCGCCGTGCTGCGGCTGCTCGGGCACGCCGACACCCGGCGCACGATGGGCGTGCGGGCCAACGCGGACACCCCGGACGACGCGCGCCGCTCCCGGCGGCTCGGCGCCGAGGGCATCGGCCTGTGCCGCACCGAGCACATGCTGCTGGGCGAGCGGCGCCACCTGGTCGAGGACATCGTGCTGGACCGGGACCGGGCCGACGCCTTCACCCGGCTGCACGACCTGCACCGCGAGGAGTTCCGGGCCGTGCTCGAGGCCATGGACGGTCTCCCGGTCGTCGTCCGGCTGCTCGACCCGCCGCTGCACGAGTTCCTGCCGGACCTCACCGAGCTGGCGGTGCACGCGGCCCTGGACGAGGCGGCGGGGCGCGTGGACAGGGAGACCGCGCGGCTGCTGGCCGGGGTCCGCCGCTGGCACGAGGCCAACCCGATGCTCGGCCTGCGCGGGGTGCGGCTGGTCGCCGTCATCCCCGAGCTCTACGCCGTCCAGGCGCGTGCCCTGGCGCACGCCGTGGTGGACCTGGCCGAGCGGGGGATGCACCCGAGGCCGGAGCTGATGGTGCCGCTGGTGGCGGACGTCGCCGAGCTCGCGGCCGCGCGGCGGGTGATCACCTCCGCGGTGGAGGAGGTCACGGCCGCTCGTGGCCGTCAGGTCGACATCCCCGTCGGCAGCATGATCGAGCTGCCGCGCGCAGCGCTCACCGCCGGTCGTGTCGCCACCGAGGCGGACTTCTTCTCCTTCGGCACCAACGACCTCACCCAGACGACGTGGGGCCTGTCCCGGGACGACGCCGAGGCGAGCTTCATGCCGGCGTACCGCGAGGCCGGGCTGATGCCGAGCGACCCGTTCGGGACCGTGGACGTCGCCGGTGTCGGGCGGCTCGTCGACATGGCCGTCCGCGAGGGCCGGGCCACCCGGCCCGACCTCGGGCTCGGCATCTGCGGCGAGCACGGCGGCGACCCTGCCTCCGTGCGGTTCTTCGCCGCGACCGGGCTCGACTACGTCTCGTGCTCGCCGCCGCGGGTGCCCGCGGCGCGGCTCGAGGCCGGTCGTGCCGTCGTCCTCGCCGCGGCCGCCGCGGAGGTGGACACCCGCTGAGGGACCGCTCCTGGGGGGACTTTGGCCCCGGGTGCGCGCCGCGCACCCGGGGCACCGTGGACGGCGGGAGAGGACCAGAGAAGGAGAGGAGCCCGCCATGAGCATCCTGCCGACCGAGAAGCACACCTCCACGGGGGCGGTGCCGGCCCAGCGCCGGTCCCGGGACATCGTCGACCTCCTGCTGAGCAGGTGGCCGATGGCCGAGCTGTTCTGGCCGTTCGAGCACCTGACGGAGGGGACGGTGCCGACCGGGTTGCCGATCCGCGTCGAGGAGGTGATCGACAACGACCAGCTCGTCGTCCGGGCCGAGCTCCCCGGTGTGGACCCGGAGAAGGACATCGAGGTCACCATCGACGCGGGCCACCTGACGATCACCGCGGAGCGCCGGGAGAAGACCGAGGAGAAGTCCGAGCGCGGGTACCGCAGCGAGTTCCGCTACGGGACGTTCTCCCGCCGGATCCCGCTGCCGGAGGGCACCAGCCCCGAGGTGGTCTCCGCCAGCTACCGCGACGGCGTGCTCGAGGTGCGGATGCCGGCACCGATGAAGGCACCGGGCGCCCGCCGGATCCCGGTGGACCGGGGCTGACGCGCCGTGGCCGGGCAGGAGACCGTCGTCGTCGGCAGCGACGGCAGCTGGCGCAGCGCCGCCGTCGTGGACGTCGCCGCCCACGAGGCGTCCGTGCGGGGGGCGCGGCTCGCCGTGGTGTCGGTCGTGCGCGAGGTGGCCGACCCGCGGTACAGCCTCACGGCCGTCCTCCGCGACGAGGAGCGGGCGGCCGACCTGGCCGACTGGCGGCTGCGCGAGGCGGTCTCCCGCATCCGGTCCCGGCACCCCGCGCTCGAGGTGACCACCCACCGGCTGCGCGACCGCGACCTGGGCTGGCCGGACGAGGAGGCCGCCGGCCTGGCCGAGGCGTCGCTGCTCGTCGTCGGCGCCCGGGGCGGCCACTCCGAGCC
>JBMOMI010000222.1:0-5935 GCA_049325235.1 Actinomycetota bacterium
CACAGGCGGAACACCCACGGCGGCAGCTCCTCCGGACGCCCTACCTCGGCAAGGAAGGCGTCCAGCACGTCGGTCGGCGTCCCGTGGTAGGTCGCCACGTCGAGGGTCTCGTAGGTCGCGCCGCCAAGAGCCGCCTCGACCTGGAGCACACCGTCGTCCGCGGCACCTACGTCGAACCACGTGCGCCGGCTCGTGCGAACGTGGAAGCCCCATCCGGCGGAACCGTCGTCGGGCACGACATGGGCGAACGGCATCGGGAGGTACGTGCGCCCGTGACGGCCCTGGCCCTTGTACTGCTCGAAGACAACCGCGTCGAGCGTGCGGCCACGCTGGTCGAGCGCGTCGAACCGCTCTCCGAAGCCGACCACGTGGTCGCCCGGCGCCAGCCGCAGAGCGAAGCGAACCCGGTGCACGCCGTCCGCGTCCGCGAACCACTGAACGCTCCCGGGTACGAGCACGTCCTCCTCGACGACCAAGGTGCCCCGGTCGGGGTTCCACGTCCCGGGGGAAACGTCGTACCAGCCGGTCGTCTCTGTGCCGGACGGCGTCTCCGCGACGAATCGATATCGGTACCGTACGCCGGCCTCGAGCCGGGGGGTCGTGCACGACCACGTGCCGTCGGCCGCCAACGAGGCGGCCTGCGCCTCGGCGAGGTGCCCCTCGCCTCCAGCCAGGGCCGCGGCGTCCGCGGATGCCGGGGCGACCGGCTCGAGCCGGATGCGGGTGAACGGGCCGTCGCCTGTCCCCCACTCGCAGGTCACCGCGCCCACCTCCGGTGCGGCGACGACACCGAGCCGGACGGTCTCCCCGGCCTCCGGTCGCACCGGCACGCGCTGGTCCGGCGACGTCGCGTACGGGTGCTCGATGCCATGCGGGCGGTGTCGGACAGCGGTCATCGTGGCGGCTCCTCGGGCAGTAGGCCGAGCTCGTCGGCCAGGATCAGGTACATGCCGTGGGACCACAGCAGCGGGGTCGCCACGCTCCCCCATCGGTCCAACCACTCCTGTCGAGCCTCAGGATGCAGCAGATGGTCGGGTACCTGCTCCGGCAGCTCTCCGCCGGACAGTGCCTGGTCCGCGACCCATCTCAGGTGCCGCATGGCTTCCTCCGAGTCGCCGGCCACGGCCCGGTTCCACCCGAGCAGGCAGGAGAGCAGCGGCCACTGGCCGCCGCCGTAGAACACGTCAGCCGCGTAGCGGTGCACCCCGCCGCCGCTGTCGAGGTCGCGGCGCACGGCGTCCACGGTGGCCGCCGCGAGCGGGTCGGCCGGGTCGAGCAGGCCGAAGGGGACGACGCACGCCGGCAACGAGCCGTCGACCACCTGGGCGCCGAGCCACTTCCCGAGATGGCGAACCTGACCGTCCGCCCCAGCTACGAGTCCCTCCTGAAGCACCAGGTGCTTGGCGGCTGAGGCGGCCTCGAGCGCTCGGCCGGCCCGGTCGGCGTCCAGGACGCCACTTCGGACCACCGCGACGAGCCCCCCGTACAGGGCGCCGAGCGTCGACACGTGCCGCTGCTCGACGTGCTCCTCCCACCAGTCGTAGCAGGGCATGTCCCAGAACGCCGTCACGTAGTCCGTGGCGACCTCGATCCCCTCCCTCCAGCGCTCCAGGTCGCCCCCGTGCCGCTCCGCGTGAGTCGCGACGCTCCACAGCCACATGCCGTAGCCGTCCGTCTGGAAGTCCCACCACGGGTCGGAGCCGTCGGCACCGGTGAACGTGAAGCGGGTGGGCAGCATCGACTCGACAGGAGGAACGCGACCGGCACGGCGTTGGTCGACCAGGCCGTCGACCTGCCCGCGCCGGCCGCCGAGCACACCGTGGACCCACTGGTGGAAGCGATCGGCTGACTCCACGTCCCCGTACCGCGAGATCCCCTCGGCCGTGAAGGAGCCGTCGCGCAGCCACGCGTAGCCCCGGTAGGCCGAGAAGGTGGGCGACGCCGGGTACGGCCCGCTCGGGTGCTGGTGCTCCGTGATGATCTCGTGGCTGCGGCGCGCCAGCCAGGCGAAGCGTTCGACGTCGGCGACGGTGTCGGGCGACGGCGCGAGCTGGTCGGTCATGTACGAAGGTCCGATCGTGGGCGTAGGGGAGACTGCGACCCCGGCCCGGCAGGGCAGGGCCGGGGTCGTCGTGGTTGTGGCGGCGCTCAGCCCAGCAGGGCGTTGACGGCCTCCTCGGCGTCGGACAGCGCCTGCTCGACCGTCTTTCGCCCTGCGGCGGCGTTGCCGAGCTCCTCGCTGACGATGTCCTGCATCTCCTGCTGGCGCTCGATGACCGGCGGCAGCACGGTCTCGTCGAGGGCATCGACGACGGCCTGCCGGTTCTCCGGCGGCGTCACCTCGAGGTAGCTGGCGAGAGCGGACTCGTCGGCGACAGGCGGCAGCTCCCAGCCGGTCTCGAGGCGGGTCTGCACCGTCGTGTCGGAGGCGGTCAGGAACTCGATCCAGCGCTGGGAGGCCTCCTTCGCATCGCTCTTCGCGGAGATGACGACACCGTTGGTGAACATCGCGGAGGCCTTCCGGGCATCACCTGGCTCCACCACGATGTCCCACTGCAGGTCGGTGACCTCGCTCAGAGGGCCGAACATCCAGATGCCGCTGTGCCACATCGCTAGCTTCCCGCTCGTGAACAGGTTGGTGTCGAAGTCCGGCGTCCCTGCCCCGTCCGCTTCGGTCGGCATCGTCGTGCCCGGCTTGCTGACGAGCCAGTTGGCGGCCTTGACCCCCTCGGGGCTGTTGAACGTGGCCTCCGTACGGTCCTCGTTGAGGAACTCGCCGCCGGCCTGGGCGAGCACCTTGTAGAACTCGTGGAAGGACACGGGCTGGTAGTCGCCCCAGACGCCGGCACCGGTGTCGGTCAGCTTCTCCGCGGCGGCCTGCTCGTCGGCCCATGTCCAGTCCGACGTCGGGTAGGCCAGCCCGGCCGCGTCGAACAACGCCTTGTTGTAGTAGAGGACGACGTTCGAGAAGGAGGCCGGCAGACCGTACTGCGTGCCGTCCGCCTGGAACGCCTCGATGAGCGACGGGACGTAGGCAGATGCGTCGACGTCGTCCAGCTCCGCCAGCGAGCCGTTGGTCGCGTACGTCACGAAGTTCTCGTAGTTCAGCTCGAACGTGTCGGCGACCGTGCCTCCGGCGACGGCCGTCTGCAGCTTGGTGAAGTAGTCAGCGTAGGGAACGGTCTCGACCTGGACGTCGACGTCCGGGTTCTCCTCCTCGAATGCAGCGACGATCGCGTCGAGGTCCTCCTCGTGCCCGTCGTTGGCCGAGAAGTTCATGTACGTGACTGTCGTGGTACCTCCTTCCGTCGCGGCGGCACCCTCACTGCGGGTGGCAGACCCCTGGGAGCAGGCGCCGAGGACGAGGGCGAGACCCGCGGTCACGGCGATCGAGCGTGCGTGCGTGAGACGTGCACGGACAGGACTGCGGTACATCGTGGTTCCCTTCGTGTGGACCGGTGTCGTCCCCGGCTGTGGTGACAGGTGTGGGCCGCTACTTGAGGCCGGAGTGAGAGACCCCGGCGATGACGTACTTCTGTGCGATGACGTAGACGACTGCGATGGGCACGATCGAGACGACCGATCCCGCCATCACGACGTTCCAGTCGGTGGTGAACTGGCCCTGGAGCGTGGCCAGGCCGAGCGGGAGGGTCATCAGCTCTGGCGAGCGGATGACGACGAGCGGCCACAGGAAGCTGTTCCAGCTGGCCATGAAGGCGAAGACTGCGAAGGTGGCGAGTGCTGGGCGCACGAGCGGGAGAACGATGCGCGCGAAGATGCGTAGGTGGCTTGCGCCGTCGATGGTCGCGGCCTCGTCCAGCTCGCGGGGCACACCCTCCATGGCCTGCTTCAGCAGGAAGATTCCGAAGGCCGAAGCCAGCGACGGCGCGAGGAGCGAGAAGTAGGTGTCGTTGAGGCCGAGCACGGTCATCTCGACGAACAACGGCACGACGAGCACCTGCAGCGGCACCATCAGGGTCGCGAGGTAGAGGGCGAACACGACGTTCTTGCCGCGGAAGTCGAGCCGCGCGAAGGCGTACGCAGCCATGGAGCCGGTCAGCAGCTGCAGCAGCGTCGTGGCCACCGCGATGCCGAACGAGTTCGCCACGATGCGGGCCATCGGCACGGCGTCGAGCAGCACGCGGTAGGCCTCCAGCGTCGGGTCCTCGACGACGAGGCTCGGCCGCTCGCTCAGGGTGCCGCCCGGTGTGATCGACGTGACGACGGTCCACAGGAACGGGAAGAGCATCACGGCAGCGCCGAACACCAGCCCGGCCACCAGCAGCAGGCGCCTACGCATGGACGACCCACCGCCTCTGGCCGCGGATCTGCAACGCGGTGACGACCAGGATCACCGCGAACAGCAGCCAGGAGAGCGCGGACGCCTCGCCGGCGCGGCCGTACCGGAAGGTGAGGTCGTAGATCTGGCCGACGACGACCTGGCTGGACCCGGCGGGACCGCCTCCGGTCATGACGTAGACCTGGTCGAAGACCTGGAAGCCGTTGATGAGCGAGATGACGACGACGAAGAAGGTGGACGGTGACAAGAGCGGGAGGGTCACGTACCAGAAGCGCTGCCACGCGTTGGCGCCGTCGACCCGGGCCGCCTCGAGCAGTTCGCTCGGAATCGCTTGGAGGCCGGCCAGGAGGATGACCATGACGAAACCGAGGTCCTTCCAGGCGGAGGCGAGGACGACGGAGGCGAGCGACCAGTCAGGGTCCGTCCACCAGCCGGGTTGTGGCAGCCCCATGGCGGAAAGCAGGCGATTGACCAGGCCGTTCGACGGGTTGAGGAGCCACCGCCAGACGAGGGCCACCACCACCCAGCTGGTCACGACGGGCAGGAAGTAGGCCGCGCGCAGGACGGAGCGTCCCCGCATCGCACGGTTGAGTGCCAGGGCCAGCCCGAGGCCGCCCACGTACACCAGCGGCAGGTAGCCGGCGATGTAGAGGACCGTGTGCCAGAAGACCTGCCGCGTTTCGGGGTCCGCGATCAGCTCGGCGTAGTTGCGCAGCCCGACGAACTCCATGTCGGAGATGAAGTTCCACTCGTGCAGGCTCAGCCAGGCGGAGCCGACCATCGGAACCGCGGTGAACACCAGCAGCGGGACGGCACTCGGCAGCAGGAAGAACAGGACCCACGCGGTGCTGGACCGGCGACGGCGACGTGCGCGCGACTGGGCGGAGTGCTCGCGAGCGACCGCCGCCTGCGGGGCAGCGACCGGGGTCCGCACGGCCGCGCTCACGACGCCCCCTCCGTCGCCGCCCCGGCCCGCAGGCGGTCGCGCACGAGGGCACCCTGGTCGCCGCCGGCACCGGCGGCGTCGAACGGCGAGGCCAGCACCAGGGCGGCGGCGCCGAGGGCCCACTTGGCCTCGTCCCAGGGTTCGACGACGAACGGGATGCCCCGCCGGGCCGGGAGCAGGTGGCGGCGGAACGACGGCTCGAACCCGCCCTGCCAGAAGCCCCAGGCGTCGACGCCCTCCCCGAGCAGGACCAGCACCTCGGGGTCGACGGTGTGGACGACGCCGGCGAGGGCGCGGCCGAGCATCTCGCCGGCGGCGCGGTAGACCTCGAGCGCGCCGGCGTCACCGCGCTCGGCGGCCTGCCGCAGGGTCGCGACACCCGAGCCGGCGGGCACGACGCCGCGGTCGACCGCCGTCCGCAGAAGCCCCTCGTCACCGATCCAGGCCTCGAGGCATCCGGTGGCGCCGCAGCCGCACCGCGGCCCGTCGACGGTGACCGGCAGGTGCCCGACCTCCCCGGCGCCTCCGGCGGCTCCCCGGTGGAGGGCGCCGTCGACGACGATGCCGCAGCCGATGCCTCGGCCGATCGTGACGACCAGGTAGGACGCGTAGTCACGTCCGGTGCCGTAGAGCCGCTCCGCGACGGCGAGGGTGTTGACGTCGTTCTCGACCAGGACCGGCACACCGAG
>JBMOMI010000223.1:0-5913 GCA_049325235.1 Actinomycetota bacterium
CTCGTAGAGCTCGACGATGTCGTCGCAGACCACGCTGCCGGAGAAGACCTCGGGCGGTGACAAGGTGACGATGCTCGCGAGGTCAGGCTTGGGCGTAGTCGTCAACCGCACGGCCAGCGCTGACTGAAGCTGACGGTTGCGGGCGTTGTTCGACACAACGAGGTAGTACTTCTCACCGTCGATGTGCGACAGCTGCGCCCCGTAGACGCGGCCGCGGACCAGAGGCCACGGTCCGCTCACGCCTCGTCAGCCCAGGACGGCCGGCGACGACGCGCGGCTGCACGACGGGCGCTTGACTCACTGGACTGTTGGGCGGCCAGCTCGGCGTAGCCCGCCTCCTGCGCCGCGACGCGAACGGCATCGACGCCGACCGCGAAGACGGCGTGCAGGAGTGCGGCTTCGCTCACGCTCGTCATGGCCTCGTCGGGCGTGCCGGACAGGTTGGCCAACGCGGCGCGATACCTCGGCGACGTCCGGATGAGCTCGAGGTCGCGCTCGTCCTGTTCGGTCAGCGGCAGCGAGGGGCGCCGGGTCACGGGAACGCGCACGCGAGTGGCCATGCTGCACATTGTGCGTCGCTCAGTACGTCACAGCAATAGCCGCTCGGAAGTTGGCCCAGGTGGCACGATTGGCCCAGTGATCCGCCAGCTGACGGACCTCGTACTCCTAGAGCTGGCGAAGCGGGACGCCATCACCAGCGGGGTGCTGGGGCTCGACGTCTGGGCTGCGCGGACCTGCTCGCTGCCGGAGGGGTGGCCTTCGCGCACGGAGGGCGTGCCGAGACCCTCGAGGCGCTGGAGGCGCTCTCACCCAGCCGGCTGCGATGCCGGCCAGAACGCAGACACCCGCGACGACGTTGTTCGTCACCATCCCGGCCTCGGAGTCAGCAAGCTCGGCCACTTCGAGGTACTTGCGGGCGATCCGCAGTCGGGCGACCGCCTCGCCGGGCCCGCCGGCTCGCGTCCGCGGGCGGCTCACCGGCCGGCACCGCGAAGGAGGAGGTGCAGCGGTTGACCCGCAAGGTGGATCGCTTCCTCCCGCCAGGCCTCGAGCAACGTCTCGTCGGCCGCCGCGGCCCGCGCGAGACCCGAGGGCGTGGTCTCGAACCAGGAGAGGTGGTTGCCAGTCCAGCGCGCGACGCCCTCCTCGAGGGCGATGAGCTGCTCCCTCCATAGCGGTGCTTCTTCTGGCACGTCGTTCGGCCGCACCACCAGCACGTCGACATCGCTCGCCACGCCGGCCACACCTCGAGCGACCGAGCCGAACAGCGAGGCATGCCGGCACGGCACCCGCCACGCCTCCACGGCCTCGCGCAATCGGTCGACCAGGCGCTGGCGTGTCGCGGCCGCCTCGAGGACCGGGCCGGCCAGCAGGTGATCGCGGTTCAAGACATACAGCCGGGCCGCCCCGGCCGGCCGGGAGGTCACCAAGCCGTGGACCACCAGGCGGTCGAGGACCTTCTGCACACCTGGCTGGCTGCCACGAGCCGAGAGCTCCGCCACGCGGCGTCCGGTCAATGGCGTAGTCGTACCCGCCAGCACCGTCAGCACCTCGGCATCCAAGGTGGGAACGAGGCTCCTCAGCGGGATGGCAAGGTCCATGCGCGCAACTGTGACAGAACGCCCCGAGCTTTGACAGGAATTTCTTTCACTCGATAACTAGAGTTGTCAGAGCCCGGGGCCGCTTCTCACCCAGCGGTGAACCCCGTGCCCCCCGCTCGCCGAGCCCGCAACCGGTGCCCCTTCGCCTGAGCGTCCGCTCGCAGCGACTCCTGGAACCGCACCATCCGGTCCCGCAGCGCCTCGTCGGACGCCGCCAGGATCCGCACCGCCAGCAGGCCCGCGTTGCGGGCACCGCCCACCGACACGGTGGCGACAGGCACGCCCGCCGGCATCTGCACGATCGACAGCAGGGAGTCCATGCCGTCCAGGTGCCGCAGCGGCACCGGGACGCCGATCACCGGCAGCGGCGTCACGGACGCGAGCATGCCCGGCAGGTGTGCCGCTCCCCCGGCCCCGGCGACCAGTACCCGCAGGCCGCGCCCGGCCGCCGCCTGACCGTACGCCAGCATCTCGGCCGGCATCCGGTGCGCGGAGACGACGTCCACCTCGACCGGGACGTCGAACTCCTCCAGCGCCTGGACCGCCGCCTCCATCACCGGCCAGTCGGAGTCCGACCCCATGACGACGCCGACGACCGGCTCGACCCCACCGCGCTCACTCATCGATGACCCCCCTGATGAAGTCGGCCGCGTGCCGCGCACGGGCCCTGACGTCGTCCAGCGAATCGCCGTACGCGGTCACGTGGCCCACCTTTCGCCCAGGGCGCACGGCCTTGCCGTACAGGTGGACCTTCACGGCCGGGTCGCGGGCCATCACGTGCAGGTACGACCGGTAGAGGTCTTCGTACTCCCCGCCGAGCACGTTGACCATCACCGTCCACCGGGAGCGCACGTTCGTCGTCCCCAGTGGCAGGTCCAGGACGGCGCGCAGGTGCTGCTCGAACTGGGAGGTCACCGACCCGTCGATCGTCCAGTGCCCGGAGTTGTGCGGCCGCATCGCCAGCTCGTTCACCAGCACCCGGCCGTCGCGGGTCTCGAACGACTCCACCGCCAGGACGCCGGTCACCCCCAGCTTCCCGGCGACCCGCAGCGCCGTGGCCGTCGCCGCGGCCCCGACTGTCTCCTCCAGATCAGGCGCGGGGGCGATCACCTCGTCGCACACCCCGTCGGTCTGCACCGACTCGACCACCGGCCAGGCCGCGCACTGACCGGTCGGCGAACGCGCCACGAGCGTCGCCAGCTCACGGCAGTAGTCGACCCGCTCCTCCGCCAGCAGCGCCCCGCCCGCGGCCCGCGAGAGCCAGTCGGCGGCTTCCTCCACCGAACCGACCACGCGAACGCCCTTGCCGTCGTAGCCGCCGCGCGGCGTCTTCAGCACGACCGGCCAGCCGACGTCGTCCCCGAACGCCTTCAGCTCGGCCGCGGAGTGCACCGCCGACCACCGCGGGCACGGCACCCCCATCTCGGTCAGCCGCGACCGCATCACGAGCTTGTCCTGGGCGTGCACCAACGCCTCCGGACCAGGGCGGACGACGACACCATCCGCCGCGAGCGCCTGCAGGTGCGACGTCGGCACGTGCTCGTGGTCGAACGTGACCACGTCGGCGCCGTCCACCAGCGACCGCAGCGCGTCCAGGTCGGTGTGGTGACCGACGCGCATGTCCGGGATCACCTGTGCGGCGGAGTCGTCCGGGTCGACGGTCAGCAGCCGCAGCCGGACGCCGAGCTCGACGGCCGCGGACTGCATCATCCGCGCCAGCTGCCCTCCCCCCACGACGGCGACGGTCGGGAAGCCTCCGGGCACCGGCGAAGCAGCCACGAGCGGCGAGCCTATCGGCCACCCGTCTCGCACATGAATGCACACGAGGTGAACTAGAGTGTTCAGGTGCGCGCGGTCGTGGATACCTCGACACTCATCACGCTGGCGCGGTCCGGATGGCTGGCCCTTCTGGAGAAGGCCGGAGTCCAGGCGGTGGTGCTGGACGTCGTCCGGGACGAGGCGGTCTCGGCAGGCCTGGCGGGTGGCCACGCGGACGCCGCCGCGATCGAGACCGTGATCGCGGGCTTGCCCGTGACGGAGACCACCGGACCGGAGAACGTCGATACCGTTGTCGCAGACTGGGCCCGTCGGGTCGGTGTGCTGGTGTCCAACGACCTGGCACTGGGACGTCGGGTGCGCAACCTGGGTGCCGCCTGGGTGCGCTCGGCGGATCTTGCGGTTCTCGCCCACCACCGGCAGACGCTGTCGCGCCGAGCCGCACGAGCGGCCATCGAGTCGATGCGCCACGCCGGACGGATCACCGGAGAACTCGCCGATCAATACCTGGAGGAGCTGAGATGAGCAAGACGGTGCGCGTCAACGCGACGCTCGACGAGGACCTGCTGGCCCGCATCGACGCCTACGCGGCGGCTCGCTTCGAGGACCGCTCCACGGCCATCCGCCAGCTGACCGACCTCGCGCTGCGAGAGCTGGCCAAACGTGACGCCATCACCGCGTACCAGCAGGGGCGGCTGACGTTGCGAGAGTTCGGCCGGGTGCTCGGCCTCGACGTCTGGGCAGCGCAGGACCTGCTCGCAGCCGAGGGGGTGGCCGTCGCCCAGGGCGGCCGCGCCGAGACCCTCGAGGCACTGGAGGCCCTCCTCGACCGGCAGTGAGTCCCGTGCCCGGCCGGAGGTCGGCGCCAGCCGGACGTCGGTCCGCTCGGCCCGGTTGCCGGCGCTGACCAGGTCGAGGATCGCCTGGGCCATCGCCTCGACCGGCTGACGGATCGTGGTGAGCGCCGGGTGCGCCAGTGGCGTCACTCCCACGCCGTCGAACCCGATCACCCGGAAGTCCTCGGGCACCCGGAAGCCCCGGAACTGGAGGCGGGAGAGCAGGCCGAGTGCGATGACGTCGGCGGCGGCGACGAGGGTGCCCCACCGCCACCCTCCCACGATCAGCCGGTCAGCTGCCTCCTGCCCCCATCGCACGTCGAAGTCCCCCAGCAGCACCGGCGCGTCGGGGAAGTGCCGGCGGAAGCCGTCGAGCCGCTCGGACCCGCAGCGATGATCCTTGTCCCGTCCCGTGGCGGTCGCAGCCACTGCCCGGATGAGTGGACGGACCTGGCCCACATCGAGCAGGACGTTCGAGTGCTGACCGAGGCCGTGCTCGCGGTCGACGCGGCCTAGCGGCCGCTCGGCACCCGGCCGCCCCAGAGCCGACGTTGCCCGGAGGTGACTCGTAGACGCCGCGTCGGCCCCCATTCGTAGGCTTATGTCGTGCCCTCCAATCCTCCGTCGCACAGCGTCGTGGTTCGGGGAGGGAGTGATCGACTGGCTCTGAGTGTCTTGGCCAAAGTGATGGACGCCGTCATCGACGGTGATGGACCGGTGCTATCGGTGTATGTCCAAGCGCCCGAACCGGATGAGCCGATCGACGCAGTCGTGTATCGCCTGTGCGCAGAAGCAGACTTGCCGCACCGCAAGGTCCAGGTCTCCTTCGTCGAGAGGCTCACAGAGCAGGGGTTCCGAATCACGCACGAAGTGAGCGACGGAGAGGTGTGGAGTCACCACCATGTCCACTTCGATGAGCCGGTGACAGAATCGCAGGTGCAACGCTTCATCAACTGCTTCGATGAACCGATAGCCAATCCGACGGGTGGGAAGAGGAGACTCCGGTGATCAAGGTGCGCGTGGACTTCAACGCACGTGGTCGTGGTGGGTTGGTCAAGACGTCCCTCCAGCGGATCGGTCCCGTCCACGTCGGCGACCGCGTCTTGGCCTGCGACCCGGCGGAGGACCTGGAGTTCGAGGCTGAGGTTCGAGAGGTCGACGAGGCTACGGGCAAGGTCTACCTCGAGGTGCTGTGGCAGAACGCGGCCGACGCCGTGTCCCCGTCCCGTGCCCGGGTGTGGATCGCACCTAGCGAGTTCGTCAGCGAGGTCGCTGCCTGCACTGCGGCGGCGTTCGATCCTGGGTCTACACCGCAGATTCGCCCGACCAGGAGCGGTGTGCTCGAGCGCCGCTGATGAGAGCCACCGTCCTGCTGGCCGACTCGGCGCAAAGCGATCCAGCCGGCAAGGTCCATGCCCTGGGGCTGGGATGGACGGTCACATCCACCCCGACCCCGCCAATGGCGCTGGTTGTGCTGATCGAGGTTGACTGGACGGAGGCCAACCGCAAGATCCCGTTCAAGGCCGAACTGCTCACTGCAGACGGACACAACGTCACTGCCCGGGGACCACTGGGAGAACAACCCATCAGCCTCGAAGGGGAGTTCGAGGCAGGACGTCCGGCGGGCATCCCCCCAGGGACTCCGCTGTCTGTCCCGCTTGCCGTCAATCTGGCCGCCGGGCTGCCTCTGGCAGCCGGGC
>JBMOMI010000224.1:0-5884 GCA_049325235.1 Actinomycetota bacterium
GCGCGTCAGGACGGCGGCGGGACGACCCGGGACCGACCGCGCGGTGACCGGCAGGCCGGGGTAGCGCTCGGCGATGCTCGCGGCCACGTCGTCCAGGAGCCCGGGGACGACGCGGCCGGACCGCCGCGGAATGGGGACCTCGCGGCCGGGCACCGTGACGAGCTCCAGGGCCGCGCCCCGCAGCACGGCCTCGTGCGCCGCCTCGTATGCGGCGGCCACGCTCGCGACGGAGCCGTCCAGGCCCGCGACCACCGGCCGGGGCTCGGACAGCCCGACGTCGAGCAGCCCGTTCGGCACGTGGCACCACCACCCACCGTCGCTCGCGCCGGCGCCCTCACCGGCCCTCGGGTCGCGACGCTAGGTGGGCGGCAGCGGGCCGAGCAGGGTCGCAAGTCCCTGCGAGCGTCAGTGCTGGTCGAACTTCAGTGCCGGTCGAGCTTCAGTGCCGGTCGAGCTTGGCCGCGAACACCGCGGCCTGGGTGCGCCGCTCCATCCCGAGCTTGGCGAGCAGCGACGACACGTAGTTCTTCACCGTCTTCTCCGCCAGGAACATCTCCTCGGCGATCTGGCGGTTGCTCAGCCCGTCGGCGATGAGCGCGAGGATGCGCTTCTCCTGCGCGGTCAGCTGCGCCAGGCGGGGGTCCTCGGCGGGACCGCTGCGCAGCCGGCGGAGCACCTGCTCGGTGACGGCCGGGTCGAGCAGTGACTGGCCGGCCGCCACGCGGCGGATCCCGTCGACGAGGTCCGAGCCACGGACGTCCTTGAGGACGTACCCGGCGGCGCCGGCCATGATCGCGGCGAACAGCGCCTCGTCGTCGTCGTACGAGGTGAGGATGAGGGCCTTGATCTGCGGGTCGCGGGAGCGGACCTCCCGGCACACGTCGATGCCGCTGCCGTCGGGCAGGCGAGCGTCGAGCACCGCCACGTCCGGGCGCAGCGCCGGGATCCGCCGCTGGGCCTCGCCGGCCTCGCCGGACTCCCCGACCACCTCGATGTCCCCCGAGAGCTCCAGGAGCTCCTTGAGACCTCGGCGCACCACCTCGTGGTCGTCCACGAGATACACCTTGATCTTGCTCACGCGTCGATGCTACGCCCTCGCCGCGTGACGAAGGTCCCGCACCGCCGGGTCCTTCGGGTCGTGCGTCCCTCGTCCGGGAGCCGCAGGCTGGCTCCGAGCACGTGATCCAGGACACCTCGGAGGGCGCCATGGGAAGGGTCGTCGTCGGCTACGACGGTTCGTCGTCGTCGGACGCAGCGCTCGCGACCGCGATCGACCAGGCCCGCGAGCTCGGTCTGGGACTGCACCTCGTCAGCGCGGTCGAGCTGCCCGCGAGCCTGCCCTCGTACGAAGGCGCCTACCGCCGCGCCACGAAGGAGGCGGTCCAGCGGGCCCTGGAGCGGGCCGTCACCGCACTCGGACCGGCCCGGGTCACCAGCCACGTCGACGCCGGCTCCCCGAGCGCGCTGCTGCTCGGGCAGGTCGGGCCGGAGGACCTGCTCGTGGTGGGGAGCCACGGCCACCGGCCCGTGGCGCGGATGCTGCTCGGCTCGACCAGCACCACCGTCGCCGCGCACGCCCCCTGCCCGGTGCTCGTCGTCCGCGGCCCCCGGGTGCGCTCCCGCGGGCCGGTCGTCGTCGGCGTCGACGGCTCCGAGACGTCCGCGGCCGCCGTTGCCATGGCGGCCGAGGTCGCCGCGCGCGAGGGGGCCGCGCTGCGCGCCGTCCTCGCGCTGTCGCCGGTGACCGACGCCCTCGGCTTCGTGTCCGGCCCGGACGACCCGCAGGTGACCGCTGCCCAGGCCGTGCTGTCGGAGTCGGTCGCCGGGGTGACCCTCGACCACCCTGACCTGCCGGTGGAGCAGGTCCTGGCGCAGACGCACCCGGTCGAGGCGCTGCTGCGGCACTCCCGGGGCGCGCGGCTCGTCGTGGTGGGCTCCCGCGGCCTCGGCGGGGTCCGAGCGATGATGCTCGGCTCGGTGAGCCGCGAGGTGCTGCACCACGCCTCCTGCCCGGTTCTCGTCGTCCGGTCCACCCGCGACCGGCAGCCGGCGTAACCGGCCCCGCCCGGCGCCCTACGATCGAGCCCGTGGATCGACACCAGGAGCACGGCATCGTGCCGTCCCTGTCGCGCGTCGACCTCGACGACCTGCTGTCCGAGCTGCGGGAGCGGGCCGGGGCCGTCCGGGCCTCCCACGACCGGCTCAGCACCCTGCTGGACGCCGTCGTGGCGGTGTCGTCGGAGCTGGAGCTGTCCGCCGTCCTGGAACGCATCGTCACCACCGCCTGCCTGCTCTCCGGCGCCCGGTACGGGGCGCTCGGCGTGCTGAGCCGGGACGGCACCCACCTCACCGAGTTCGTCACGCACGGCATCGAGCCCGAGCTGCGGGACCGGATCGGCTCGCTGCCCACGGGCCACGGCGTGCTCGGCCTCCTCATCGAGGACCCGCGGCCGCTGCGGCTGCGGGACATCCGCGAGCACCCCCGGTCGGTGGGCTTCCCGGCCCACCACCCGCCGATGCGGGGCTTCCTCGGCGTGCCGGTACGCACGCGCGAGGAGGTGTTCGGGAACCTCTACCTCACCGAGAAGGTGACCGAGGACGGGCGGCCCGGGGACTTCTCGGTCGAGGACGAGGAGGTCGTCGTCGCGCTCGCCGCCGCGGCGGGCGTCGCGGTCGAGAACGCGCGGCTGTACGAGCTGAGCCGCAGCCGGGAGACCTGGCTGCAGGCCGCGGCCGACTGCACGCAGGCGATCACCGCCGACCGCGGGGACGGTCACGCCGGGCGTCTGGTCGCGGCGTCCGCGCTGCGGGCCAGCAGCGCGGACCTCGCGATGCTCCTCGTCGACGACATCCCCCCGGACGCTGCCTTCGGGGACGGCGAGGGGCTGCGCGTGGCGGCGGCCGCCGGGCTCGGTGCCGACCGCGCCGCGGCGCCGAGCCCGAAGACGCTGGAGTGGGACCGGCTCGACCGGGCGCCGGTGGAGCTCGACCCGGCGGCGCTGGCGGGCGACGTCGGCCTGGGGCAGGGCGCCCTCGGGTACGCGGTGTGCGTGCCGCTGTGGGCCGGTGAGAAGCGGCTCGGCGCCGTGCTGCTGGCCAGCCGGCCCGCCGGCGGCATGAGCGACGAGACGCTCGGGATGGCCCGCGCGTTCGCCGAGCAGGTCGCCCTCGCGCTCGAGGTGTCCGCCGCGCAGCAGGACCGCGCCCGGCTCGCCGTCCTGGAGGACCGGGACCGGATCGCGCGGGACCTGCACGACCTCGTGATCCAGCGGCTGTTCGCCGTCGGCCTGGCCGTCCAGGCCGCCGCGCGGGACGCCGTCCGGCCGGCGGTCACCGAGCGCCTGGACCGGGTCGTCGACGACCTCGACGAGACCATCCGGGACGTGCGCCGCACGATCTTCCAGCTGCAGGCGCGACACCCGGCGGGAGGTGTCCGCCAGGAGGTCGAGGCGGTCGTCGCGGACGCCGCCGAGGTGCTCGGGTTCGCCCCGCGGCTGAGGGTCGAGGGGCCGCTGGCGTCACTGCCGCCGGACCTGGCCGCCGACGCCGTGGCCGTCCTGCGGGAGACCCTGTCGAACACGGCCCGGCACGCCGCGGCCTCCCGCGTGCAGGTGGACCTCGTGGTCGGCCCGGACGTCGAGGTGCGGGTCCGGGACGACGGCGTCGGCATCCCGCCGCACGCGCACCGGCGCAGCGGCCTGGCGAACCTCGCGGACCGGGCCGCCGCCCGCGGCGGCACCCTGCAGGTCACCGACGCCGGCGGGCCGGCCGACCGGCCCGGCACGACGATCCGCTGGCGGGTGCCACGAGGAGGGGCCGAGTGAGAACCGTCGACGTGGACGCCGTCGCGTCCGTCCTGGCCCGGGTGCCCGAGCAGCCGCGCGTGGTGGTCAGCGGCAACTTCGCGACCCCGGCGACCCTGCTCGAGGCCGTCGACGCCGCGCTGCCGGCGTACCGGTTGTTCGCGCTCAACGGCCAGGCGGGCCTGCCCGACCGCGAGGGCGTAGTCCCCGAGACCGCGTTCGTCGGGCCCGGCCAGCGCCGCAACCCGCGGCTGTCCTACGTGCCGAGCCGGCTGTCGCTCGTCCCGCGCCTGTTCGCGACCACGCTGCCGCCGGACGTCGTCCTCCTGCACACCACGACCCCCCGGGAGGGCGCGGTCTCGCTCGGCACCGAGGTCAACGTGCTGCCCGCGGCCGTCGAGGCGGCCCGGCACCGGGGCGGGCTCGTGCTCGCCGCGATGAACCCGCGGATGCCGTGGACGTTCGGCGACGCGGTGCTCCCGCTGGACGACGTGGACGTCGCGGTCGAGGTCGACGAGCCGCTCGCCGCGCACACGCCGCTGCCGGTGGACGACACCTCGGCCGCGATCGGGGAGCGCGTCGCTGCCCGGGTGCTGGACGGCGCGACGCTCCAGACGGGGATCGGGGCGGTGCCGGACGCGACCCTCGCGGCGCTGACGGCCCGGCGGGGGCTGCGGATCTGGACCGAGATGTTCAGCGACGGGATCCTCGGGCTGGACGCCGCCGGCGCCCTGGACCCGCACACGCCCCTGACGACCTCGTTCGTGTTCGGGTCCGAGGAGCTGTACGCCTGGCTGGACGGCAACGAACGGGTCCGGCTGCTGCGCACCGAGCGCACCAACGCCCCCGCCGCGATCGCCCGCAACCCGGCGATGACGAGCGTCAACACGGCGCTGCAGGTCGACCTGTTCGCGCAGGCGAACGCGTCGCGCATCAACGGGCGGATCTACTCCGGCTTCGGCGGGCAGACCGACTTCATCGTCGGCGCGCTGCAGTCCCCCGGCGGCCAGGCGCTGATGGCGCTGCGCTCGTGGCACCCGAAGGCCCAGTGCTCGACGATCGTGCCGCTGGTGGACGAGCCGGTGACCTCGTTCCAGCCCAGCGCGGTGATCACCGACGCCGGCGTGGCCGAGGTCTGGGGCCACGACGAGCGGGGGCAGGCGCGCAACCTCATCGAGCACGCCGCCGCACCGCAGGTGCGCGAGGAGCTGTGGGAGGAGGCCGCGGCCCTCGGCCTGGCGTGAGCCGCCCGGCCCGGCGTCGGGTCAGGCGAGCGGCGGCACCAGCACCACCGGGCAGCGGGACCGCCACACCGCCACCTCCTCCAGCGGGGAGATCCCGAGCATCGGGCCCGTCCGGGCCAGCAGCGGCGCGACGACCGGCAGCCGGTCGAGCCGGCGGGCCGCCCGCAGGCGCCGGATGCCCAGCACCAGCAGGGCCGCATGCGCGCTGCGTTCGAGCACCGCCCGGTCCGCGCCGTCGAGGGCGACGTCGGCCCGGGTGACGACCGCGGGGTGCTCGGTCGACCACGTCGCCAGCGCCGCGTGCATGGCGGCCCCGAGGGAGGCGCGCTCGACGTCCACCGAGCGGCGGTCCCGCAGCAGCACCCGGCGCAGCTCCCCGGCGGCGCCGTGCCAGGCGTGCACCGCGACCAGCGGGCGGTGCTCCCGGTCGGCGGCCTCGAAGGCGACCCGCAGCACCGGGTCGCCGCCGGCAGGCTCGGCGAGCGCGGCCAGCACCGGCCAGTCCGCGGGCAGGTCGCGGCCATGGTCCCCCCGGACGACCGCCAGCGGCGCCGCCGTCGTCGCCGCGAGGCGCACCGCGGTGGTGTCGACGACCGCGTCACGGCCGGCCGCCTCCGGCCCTCCGACGACGACCAGGCTCGCCGCCTGGGACATCGCGGTCAGCAGCTCGACGGGGTCCGCCCGGCGGCACACCGTCTGCACGTCGAGGTCGAACCCGAGGGCCGCCAGGCGGCGGCGGGCCCGGTCCAGGACGACCTCGGCGTCCCGGGCGGCGTCGACGGCGGCGGGCGCGACCGCATGGGCGACGACGAGTCCCGTCCCCCGGAGGGCTGCCTC
>JBMOMI010000225.1:0-5860 GCA_049325235.1 Actinomycetota bacterium
GACCGGCAGCCGTGCGGGACGCGACCGCTCCGGGGCGGCCGGCACCGGCCGCGCCGGCTCGGGGCGGGGGCGGGGGCGGTGCACGTACGTCCGTGCCTGTGAGTGCGGGCGGCGGGCCACCTGGCGACGGGTCAGCACGCGCATCGCGTCGGAGAACCGGTCGCGCACCCGGGAGCCGCCGAGCGCGGAGCGGCGCCGCACCCAGTGCGGCACGAGGACGGCGCCCCACAGCCCGATGATCACCAGGAAGATCAGGCTGCTGTCCACGGGGGACAACGGTAGGGCCGCGACCAGCGACAACAGCGCAGCGTGACGGGTGTGTCGCCTGTGACTCGCCCCCGGTCAGCGCAGGCGGGACTGGAGGCCGTCGGGGACCTCCTCGGCGGTGACGGCGAACGAGCGGTGGTCGCGCCAGGCGCCGTCGATGTGCAGGTAGGCGCGGCGCAGGCCCTCCTCGCGCAGGCCGAGCTTGGCGACGACGCGCAGGCTGGCCGTGTTCTCCGGGCGGATGTTGACCTCGAGCCGGTGCAGGCCGACGGTGAAGAAGCAGTGGTCGGCGACCATCGCGACCGCGCGCGGGGTGATCCCTCGGCCGGCGAGGCGCCGGTCGATCCAGTACCCGACCTGGCCGGACCGCAACGAGCCCCACATGATCGCGCCGACCGTCACTTGGCCGGCCAGGCGGCCGTCGACCTCGAGCACGAACGGCAGGCTGCGGCCCTCGCGGCCCTGGCGGGCCAGCTCCCGGCGCAGCTGCCCGAAGGACGGCGGCGGCGCGTCCGGCACCGGGCTGGTCGCCTCCCACGGCGCCAGCCACTGCGCGTTGTCGGCCCGCACCCGCTTCCACGCCCGGCCGTCGCGCCGCCGCAGCGGGCGCAGCACGACCTCACCGGACGCCAGGACCGCGGGCCACCCCGGGCTGCCGGCGCCGAGCAGGCTCACGGCGCGCGCGGGTGGTCACCGCCGCGCACCTGGTCGACGGCGTGCGGCAGCACCTCGCGCAGCACGGCGATGCCGTCGCGGCAGCCGCCCGGCGAGCCGGGCAGGTTCACCACCAGGGTGGACCCGGCGAGCCCGGCGAGCCCGCGGGACAGCACCGCGGTGGGCACCCCCGCCTCACGGCCGCGCGCGCGGATCGCCTCGGCCAGGCCGGGGACCTCCCGGTCGAGCAGCGGCCGCGTCATCTCCGGGGTGACGTCCCCGGGCGTCAGGCCGGTCCCCCCGGTGGTGAGGACGACGTCGTAGCCCTGGGCGACCGCCGACCGCAGGGCGACGGCGACCTCCTCGCCGTCCGGGACGACGACGGGCCCGTCCACGGCGAAGCCCATGTCCCGCAGGCCCTCCACGAGCACCGGGCCGCCCCGGTCGGCGTACACCCCGGCGGCCGCCCGGTTCGACGCCGTCACCACCAGCGCCCGCAGCCGCGCCGCCTGCTCACTCACCGCGCCAGTCCCCCGACCGCCCGCCGCTCTTGGCGACGACCCGCACGTCGGTGATCCGGGCCGCCCGGTCGAGCGCCTTGACCATGTCGACCATCGCGAGCCCCGCGACCGCGACGCACGTCAGGGCCTCCATCTCCACCCCGGTGCGGTCCGCCGTCCGCACCGTCGCGGTGATCTCCACCCCGAAGTCGGCCACGTCGACGTCCACCGACACCGCGTGGACGGCGACCGGGTGCGCGAGCGGCACGAGGTCCGGCGTCCGCTTGGCCGCCTGGATGCCGGCCAGCCGGGCGACCGCGAGCGCGTCGCCCTTCGGCACGCCCTCCCCGCGCAGCGCCTCCACCACGGCCGGCGAGCACAGCACCCGCCCGCGGGCGGTGGCCTCCCGGACCGTCACCGCCTTGGCGGAGACGTCGACCATCCGGGCGTGGCCGGCGGCGTCCACGTGCGTCAGCCCGGGCTTCTCGGAGGTCATCGCCGCCCCCGCTCCAGCACCATGCACCGCAGCGTGTCGCCGGGCACCACCCGGGTGGTCTCCTCGGGGACGACGGCCAGCGCGTTGGCCTGCGCGAGGTCGGCGACCAGGTGCGAGCCGTGTCCGCCGACGGGGTGGACGAGCACCCGCCCGGCGTCGTCGCGGGTCAGCTCGACGCGCACGAACTGCCGCTTGCCCGGGATCGACGTCCACCCCTCGGTCACGGTGGCGGTCACCGTCGGACGGTGCAGCTGCGACTCGCCCAGCATCTTGCGCAGCGCCGGCCGGACGAACACCTCGAACGACACGTACGAGCTGACCGGGTTGCCGGGCAGCGTGAAGATCGGCGTGTCGTCGGGGCCGATCGTGCCGAAGCCCTGGGGCATGCCGGGCTGCATCGCGACCCGGTCGAACCGGACCGTCCCGAGCCGCGACAGCACCTCCTTGACCGTGTCGTAGGCGCCGGCGCTGACGCCGCCGCTGGTCAGCACGAGGTCGGCGCGCACGAGGTGGTCCTCGAGCGTGGACATCAGCAGCCGAGGGTCGTCCGGCACGGTGCCGGCCCGCACCGCGGCGGCCCCGACGTCCAGGGCCGCCGCGGTCAGGGCGTGCCCGTTGGACTCGTAGATCTGCCCGAACCCCAGCGGGCGCCCCGGCTCGACCAGCTCGCTGCCCGTCGACAGGACGACGACCCGCGGCCGGGGCCGGACGCGCACCCGGTCGCGGCCGGCGGCCGCGAGCAGCCCGATGTGCCGCGGCGCCAGACGGGTGCCGGCGCTGAGCAGGAGCTCGCCAGGCGTGACGTCCTCACCGGCGCGCCGCAGGTTCTGCCCCGGCCGCGGCGAGCGCCGGATGGTCACCTTCGCGACGCCGCCGTCGGTCCACTCCACCGGCACCACCGCGCCGGTGGCCGGGGGCGTCGGAGCCCCGGTCATGATCCGCACCGCGCTGCCGCGCACCAGCGGCAGCGCCTCGGAGGCCCCGGCCGCCAGGTCGGCGACGACCGGCAGCACGACCGGGTGCTCCTCGGTGGCGGACGCGACGTCCTCGACGTGCACGGCGTACCCGTCCATCGCCGAGTTGTCGAAGGCGGGCAGCGTGACGCGGGCGACGACGTCCTCGGCGAGCACGCAGTCGAGCGCCTCGAGCAGCGCCAGGTCGATCGGTGGGAGCGGCGCGACGGCCGCCAGGCACCGGGCGAGATGCTCCTCGACGCCGATCACGCCCGCGCGCCCTCCGGCTGCCCGGCACCGGCGGCCACGTACTCGGCGAGCCAGGCGCGCAGGTCCGGCCCGAGGTCCTCCCGCTCGCAGGCCAGGCGGACGACGGCCTTGAGGTAGTCGAGCCGGTCGCCGGTGTCGTAGCGCCGACCGCGGAACACGACGCCCCGCACGCCGCCCCCGTCCCCCTGGCGGCGCGCGAGCGTCTGCAGGGCGTCGGTGAGCTGGATCTCCCCGCCGCGCCCGGGCGGGGTCTGCGCGAGGACGTCGAACACCGCCGGGTGCAGCACGTACCGGCCGATGATCGCCAGGTTGCTCGGGGCCTGGTCGCGGTCCGGCTTCTCCACCATCCCGCCGATCCGGACGACGTCGGTCTCGGCGTCCCCGCCGTCGTCCGGCGGGAGCAGCTCGGCGCAGCCGTAGAGGTTCACCTGGTCCCGGGGCACCTCCATGAGCGCGACGACGCTGCCGCCGTGGGCGGCCTGCACGTCGATCATCGTCTCCAGCAGCGGGTCCCGGGCGTCGATGAGGTCGTCCCCGAGCAGGACGGCGAACGGCTCGTCGCCGACGTGGTGCCGGGCGCAGTACACGGCGTGCCCGAGGCCCTTCGGGTCGCCCTGGCGGACGTAGTGGACGTCGGCCAGGTCGGTGGACTCCCGCACCTTCGCGAGCTTGGCCGCATCGCCCTTGGCCTCGAGCGTCTCCTCGAGCTCCCAGACGCGGTCGAAGTGGTCCTCCAGCGGCCGCTTGCTGCGCCCGGTGACCATGAGGACGTCGGTCAGCCCGGCGGCGACGGCCTCCTCGACGACGTACTGGATGGCCGGCTTGTCGACGACGGGCAGCATCTCCTTGGGCGTCGCCTTCGTGGCCGGGAGGAACCGCGTGCCCAGCCCGGCGGCGGGGATCACGGCCTTGCGTACGCGTCGGGTGCGGTCCGTCATGGCGGGCAGGCTATCCACCGAGCCGGGCCCCGGCTCCCTGGCCGCTGGCGACCGCCCACCGGTCCCGGCCGGCGGCCTTGGCGGCGTAGAGCGCCTGGTCGGCCCGGCGCATCAGCTCCGCGGCCGAGTCGGCATGGTCGGGGTAGCCCGCCACCCCGACGGACACCGTGACCCGCAACGGCTCGGCCACCCCCGTCACCGTGAACGGCTCCCGGCGGACGGCCTCGACGACGCGCTGCGCCACCTCGCCGGCCCCCCCGGCGGCCGTCTCGGGCAGCACGATCGCGAACTCCTCACCGCCGTAGCGGGCGACGGTGTCGACGTCCCGGACGAGGTCCTCCAGGCGGGCCGCCAGGTCGGCCAGCACCCGGTCCCCGGCGGCGTGCCCCCACGTGTCGTTGACGGTCTTGAAGTGGTCGAGGTCGAGCATGAGCACCGACAGCGGGCGCCCGAAGCGGACGGCGCGCTCCACCTCCCGGGCCAGCGTCTCGGACAGCGACCGGAAGTTGGCCAGCCCGGTGAGCGCGTCGGTCATCGACAGGCGGGCCGCCTCCTCGTGCACGAGCACGTTCGAGATCGCGGTGCCGGCGGGGCGGGCCAGGGACCGGCCCGCCGCCAGGTCCACGTCGTCCAGCCGCCGGCGGCCGGCGAGCACCATCGCGCCCAGCACGCGCTCGGCGTGCACCAGCGGCAGCGCCACCAGGTGCAGGCCGGCCCCCTCGGCCAGGGCCACCTCCTGGCCGCCGGCGACCGCGGCGCGCGCCGCGGCCTGCAGCGCCGGCCGGGTGGACGGGCTGTGCACCTCGAGGTCGACGACCGCCCGCTCCACGAGGGCTCGCCCGTCCGCGGCGTCGGCCACGTAGATGACGCAGGTGTCGGCGCCGGCCTCACCGGCGGCCGTCTGCGCGACGGTCTGCAGCAGGCCGCCCAGGTCGTGGGTGCGGGCCAGCGCGTCGCCGAACCGCTCGAGGCTGTCGGCGAGCGCCTCCTGTCGTGCCGCCGACTCCCGCTGGGAGCGCTCGAGGGCGTCCGCCATCGCGTTGACCGCGGCCGCGAGCCGCCCGGTCTCGTCGTCCCCGCGCAGGCCGCTGCGGGTGCTGAGGTCGCCGGCGCCGAGCCGGCTCACCGTGCCGGTCAGCTCGGCGAGCGGGGCGGTCAGGCGCCGGGCGACGAGCACCGTGCCGGCGACCGCCAGCGCGGCCAGCGCCACCAGCAGCACCGGGACCGCCCAGGACAGGAAGGACGTGCGCTGCGGCTCCACCGCGACGACGGTGCCCGGTACGCCGGGCTGCGGCGGCAGGGCCGTGAACCGCAGCCCCGCGGCCTCACCCGTGACCGGCGCGGCGGCCGGCTGCCCGGCGGCGCGCGCGACCTGCTCCAGCCGGGCGCGGGTGGTCCCGACCCCGCCGACGCCGGCGGCCAGCACCTCGCCGTCGGCGCCGGCGAGCAGCACCCCGGCCGGCAGGCCCGCCTCCCGCCGCACCCGGTCGACGGCGTGGGCGTCCAGGCTCGCCCCGACCGCGGCGACACCGACGAGCGCGCCGTCGCTGTCGCGCAGGGGCACGGACTCCATCTGGACGCCGTCCGGCCGCACCTGCCGGGAGCAGGACCGTTCCGGGTCCGCGGGCGGCTCCGGCTCGCCGGCGGACGCGATCACCGCGCCGCCGGCGTCGAGCACGACGGCCCCGGCACCCGGCAGGCCGGCCACCGCCTGGTCCAGGGACTCCGCCGGGACGGGCTGGCCGGCGGCCAGCCGCGGGGCGACGTCCAGGCCGAGGGACC